>CALISX010000075.1 GCA_938041725.1 uncultured Lachnoanaerobaculum sp. | reverse complement strand
TCGCAGTGAATTTTATATGACGTGAACTTGAATCATACTCTACTTCATAATCCGCAGATCCTTCTCCATCTCCTCCTTGGTAATGGCCCTTCCAAAAATGCTGCTGAAGTCATGGCGGTTTACCCCGCAGAATACAATCCTTTGATTGTTCAAATACATTACGGAATCTTTGATTTCAAACCGGCGAAATCCCACCTGCTCCTTTATAATTTCCCTTAACTGCCCCTCCTGGTCATATACCTTGATCACCAAAGTATACAAATGAGGCGTCTCAGCAGACCAAAGCCTGGGGGCCTCCACCCTTTCTTCAATGGAGCAAGTCTCCCCCAGGGCACAGCTTCCCTGCAAAACCCTTTTTCCATCAAAGGAAAGGAAATACTCCCCCCGGCCTTTTCCATTGCATTTCACAGCCGCCTGCAAAAGACCAGAGGACAGATCCGGGGCAGGAAGGGCCTGCAGGCGCAAATCCTCCACATGCACCCCTGGCCGGGTGAATAAATACACATCCCGATATATACCGGAAAACCGGAAAAAATCCTGATCCTCACACCAGCTTCCGGCACTCCATTTAAATACCTGCACCGCCAGTTTATTCTCCCCGGGCCAAAGGGCCTTTGTCAAATCAAATTCCGCTGTGGTAAAGGAATCCGAATGATATCCGATGTACTCCCCGTTGAGCCACAGGGCAAAGGCGCTTTCCACCCCCTCAAAGGCAATGCAGAGAGGCTCCCCTTCCATATGCTTTGGCACTGTAAAATATTTTACATAACTGGCCACAGGATTAAAAAATTCCGGAATCTGCCCGGGCCTGATGTCCTCCCTCCCCTCCCAGGGGTATTGGACATTGGCATACTGGGGGACATCATATCCCTCCATCTGGATATGGGCTGGAACGTGGATTTCATCCCAGCCCAGGCAAGGGTATTCCCTTTTCTCAAATCCAGGAATACAGGAGGCATAATTTTTGGCATAGTGAAATTTCCAAAGCCCCCTCAGACTATAAAAAAAACTGCTTTCCTCCAGTAAAAGCTCCTGTTCATTTCTAAAATACAGATGGTCAGAATGCAGAGGCAGACAGTTTTCCTTGAAAAATCCAGGATTTTTTATTTTTTCATAATCAAGCCTCAGAAAAAAAGACAACAACAGATGGAAGATATGAAATCAGCACTAAAAGTAGGCGACAAAGTTGTACTTTACAGCGGACTTGTAGCTGTAATAGTAGCTGTGGAAGACGACGAACTTATACTTGAAGTTGAGCCTGACAATGTAAGGCTTAGGTTCAAAAACTGGTGTGTGAGAAATGTAGTCGCTGATGAAAATGAACCTGCAGATGACGACAATCCTGATGAAGCGGATGACGAAAGTACAAGTGAAGATGTAGAAGAAACAAATCAGACGGATAAAGAAGTTGTAGCAGAGTAGATAAGTCAATTTCAGGAGGAGTTTTATGAGGTTTAAATCAAAGAGAAATTTTATCTCTGTAATCATTTTACTTATTATTTTATGTGTCATATCAGCATTTGGTATACCGTCAGGAGGCGGCTATCTGCTAAAACCTGTATACCAAAGGATAAATCAAGGTCTTGACCTTAAAGGTGGAGTTTACGTCGTATATGAGGCGCAAACTGATGCAACAGGTGATGAACTTGCAAAAATAATCAACCAGACTATAGAAGTATTCAGAAAAAGAATAGACGGAATGGGTCTTACAGAGCCTGTCATAGTGCGTGACGGCGACAAGCGTATCA
>CALISX010000074.1 GCA_938041725.1 uncultured Lachnoanaerobaculum sp. | reverse complement strand
ATAATGACCGGGGAACCGGCACTGCTTCGGCGGAATTAAGCCTGTTGGCAGGGGCCCAGCGGGTGGAGGGAACCCTGTTTGGCAATGGGGAGAGAACGGGAAATGTGGATATTTTAAATATTGCCTACAATATGTATTCCCAGGGAATCCATCCCCATTTAAAAATCAGCAATATTAAAGAGATAATAGATGTGTATGAAAGAACTACCCGGATGCATATTGATCCCAGACATCCCTATGCCGGGGATTTGGTGTTCACTGCCTTTTCCGGTTCCCATCAGGATGCCATCAATAAGGGGCTTCAGGCCATGCGGGAGCGGGAAAACCCCTTCTGGGAGGTGCCCTATCTTCCCATTGATCCCAGCGACATCGGCCGGGAGTATGAGCCGGTGGTGCGTATCAACTCCCAGTCCGGCAAGGGCGGCGTAGCCTTTGTGATGGATACCTTTTACGGCTTCAAGCTGCCTAAAGGGATGCACAAGGAATTTGCAGATATTATCCAGAAGCTGTCCGAGATCCAGGGAGAGGTTTCCCCGGAGGAGATCTACACCCAGTTCCAAAGGGAGTATGTGGAAAAGCAGGAACCCATCCATTTTGTAAAATGCACCTTAACGGATACAGAGGCGGAGAACGGAGAATTCTCCACCCTGGCCAAGGTAACCTATCTGGACCGGGGGGTGGAAAAGCACTTCGAGGGCATTGGAAATGGTCCTGTGGATGCGGTGAAGCGGGGCCTGGAGGAGGTCATCGGCAAAAAGATCAAGATTTTAGATTACAGCGAGCATGCCCTGGGATCCGGTTCCAACGCCCAGGCAGCCTCCTATATCCATATGCTGGATGTGGAAAGCGGCAAAACCACCTATGGCGTGGGACTTTCCAAGAATATTACCAGAGCCTCCCTGCGGGGGATTTTCTCTGGGGTGAATCGTCTTTTCGGGTAGGTGTATGAATATTGTATATGTGGCGAACGAGGCCTTTGCCCCCTATTTGGGGGCCAGCCTTGCTTCCCTTTATGAGCGCAATAAAAGGGTAAAGAATATAAGGGTCTTCCTCATCTCCACCGGGATGAGCGAAGGCTCTTTGGATCAATTGGAGAAAATGGCCAAGGGATATGGCCGCAGCCTGGAGGTATTGTATTTTAACAGGCTGCGGGAAAGAGTCGGCTTTTCTGTGGATACCGGCCGTTTTGATATCAGCATTATGGGGAGACTCTTTGTGGGGGAGCTTTTGCCCCGGGAGATAAAAAGAGTGCTGTATCTGGACTGTGATACTGTGGTGCTGCATTCGTTGGACAGGCTGTATCAAAAGGATTTGAAGGGAAAGGTTTTAGGGGCTGTGCCGGAGCCCACCATCCCGGTACGGGTGCGCTATGAGATC
>CALISX010000073.1 GCA_938041725.1 uncultured Lachnoanaerobaculum sp. | reverse complement strand
CTCCTATCAAACGGTGGAGGGAATTTGGCAGTATGCCACAGTGGATGATGGAGAGATCCAGCTTTTGGAACACAGCTATCTGGCCATCGGCACCCTGGAATCCTTTGAAAAAATCAGGGATTATTTTGGCAGAGAGAGGGTCCAGGCTATATACATCCTTTTAGAGGACGGGCTGCGTCTGGAAAGAGCCCTAAGGCGGGAGCAGCAGCGAAGCAAGCCGGGCTATGCAGAAATGTGCCGCAGGTATTTGGCTGATGAGGCGGATTTTTCCCCGGAAAATCTAAAAAAAGCAGGGATACATACTTTTTATTCCAATGAGGATTTGGAGAGCTGCCTTCTGGCCATTGAAGGGGATTTGAAAGAGGCGGTGCAGTAATGGCAGGTATTTTTAAAATTTTAGGACATGAGCGGGCCTTGAGGTTTTTTAACCGCAGTATTCAGGCCAACAAGGTATCCCATGCCTATTTGATATCCGGGGAGGAAGGGGTGGGGAAGCGCCTGGTGGCTCAGGACTTTGCCATGAAGCTGTTTTGCCAAGGGAAAGAAAAGCCCTGCGGTCGGTGTCCGGCCTGTTTGCAGATTCTGGCAGGCTCCCACCCGGATTATTTCCATGTGGATGCAGAGGGGAAAAACAGTCTGGGGATTGATAAAATTCGGGGGATTGTGGATTCCATGGGGATCCGGCCCTTTCAAAGCAGATATAAGATGTATTTGATTGACGAGGCGGATCGGATGACCATAGCTGCCCAAAACGCCTTTTTAAAAACCATTGAGGAGCCGCCGGACTATGGAGTGGTGATTTTTTTGGCTCAGAATAAAGAAATGCTTCTGGAAACCATTCGCAGCCGCTGTGTCAAGGTGGGGCTGTCCCCCCTGGGGGTTCCAACCATCAAACAATGGCTTATGGCCCGGCAGGTGCCAGAGTATATGGCCGGTGTTTGTGCAGCCTTTTGCGGAGGCTGTCCGGGACGGGCCCTGACTTTAAGCGCTTCCCCGGATTTTATGGAGGAGTATCAAAGAAATGTGGATTTTTTAAAAATGGTGACAGGGGCCGCCATTCAGGATATACTGGTATTTATTGGAAATATCAAATCCCGGCCCAGGGGATTTGAATCCGTTTTGGATTTTTTCCGTCTGTGGTACCGGGATGTTTTATACTATGCCCTGACAGGGGACACAAAAAGACTGGGTTTTGGGGAGGAGGTCCGGGACATTGGAAGAATCGGGCGGAGCCTCTCTTTGATAAAGATAAATCGAATTTTATGCAGCCTGGAGGATGCCCAGGCAAAGCTTCGTTCCAATGTGAATGGAGAGATGGTAATGCAGCTGGTATGCATGGAATTAAGAACTTAAAGGAGATAAGATGGCGAGAGTAATCGGGGTCCGATTTCGGGAAGTAGGCAAGATCTATTATTTCGACCCATTGGAGATAGAGGTGGATGTGGGGGAACGGGTGATTGTGGAAACCAACCGAGGGATGGAATGCGGCCGTACTGTACTGGGAGCAAGAGAAATCTCAGGAAGTTTTAACAGGGAGGTAAAGCCCATTATCCGAAAGGCCACGGCTGCAGATTTGGCCGTGGTGGAACACAATGTGGAAAGAGAAAAAGAGGCCTATAAAATCTGCAAGGCAAAAATTATCGCCCATGGTCTGGCTATGAAATTGATTTCTGCAGAATATACCTTTGACAATGCCAAGCTTTTGTTTTATTTTACTGCTGACGGCAGGATTGATTTTCGGGAGCTGGTGAAGGATTTGGCCTCTGTATTCCGGTTGCGTATTGAGCTGCGGCAGGTGGGAGTTCGGGATGAAACCAAAATGGTGGGAGGCATCGGCTCCTGCGGACGTCCCCTTTGCTGCCATAGCTATTTGTCGGATTTTGTGCCGGTTTCCATTAGAATGGCAAAGGAACAAAGCCTGTCTTTGAACCCTCAAAAGATCAGCGGCGTATGCGGCAGGCTCATGTGCTGTTTGAAAAACGAGGCGGATACCTATGCCTATTTGAATGCCAGGGCCCCCAGGGAGGGAGATAGCGTGGTCACCCCCCAGGGATTGAAGGGCGTGGTCAGCTCTGTCAGTGTTCTAAGGCAAAGGGCGAAGGTGCTGGTCAATCAAGAGGGAGGAGAAAAGGAAATCGTAGAATTTGCCCTGGAGGAATTAAAATACACCCCCCGCAGGGGCAGGGGAAGGAACAATGAGGCCTGAGGGACTGCTTTTGCCTGGGGAGAGACTGGATGATCTGGAAATCCAGGGATTGCGTCTGATCCAAAATCCGGCCTGTTTTTGCTATGGCACAGATGCGGTGCTGCTGGCGGATTTTGCCAAGGCCAGGGAAGGGGAGAGGGTGGCAGATCTTTGTACCGGTTCCGGTGTGATCCCCCTTTTAATGTGGGCAAAAACCAAGGCCAGGGCCTTCTTTGCCCTGGAGCTGCAGGAGCAGATGGCGGATATGGCGGCCCGCAGCGTGGCCTATAACCAGCTGGAAGACAGGATTCAGGTGGTGCAGGGGGATGTACGGGATGCCGCCGGGCTTTTGGGGAAATCCTCCATGCAGGTAGTGACGGTGAATCCCCCCTATATGAAGGCGGCAGGGGGGCTTACCAATCCCAATCCCCTGCTGGCCATGGCAAGACATGAAATCACCACGGATTTGGACACCATCCTTCTTTCTGCATCGGAGCTGTTATGTCCCGGGGGAAGACTGTACATGGTTCACCGTCCCCACCGGCTTTCAGAGATTTTTGCGGGCTGCAAAAAGGCGGCACTGGAGCCAAAGGGGATGCGCTTTGTTCATCCCCGGCGGGATCAAAAGCCTGTGCTGGTGCTGATTGAGGCCCTGAAGGGAGGCAATCCCTGGCTGAATGTGGCCCCTCCCTTGATCTTATACCGGGAAGCAGGGATTTATACAGATGAGGTATTAAAAATTTATGGCAGGTAAAATTTTTCTGGTGGCAACCCCCATTGGGAATTTGGAGGATATCAGCTCCCGGGCGTTAAAAACCATCGCATCCTGTGATCTCCTGGCCTGTGAGGATACCAGAAATACCCTAAAGCTTTTAAATCATTTTCATATCAGGGTTCCCATGACCAGCTATCATGAATACAATAAAATTGAAAAGGCCTATGTGCTGTGCAAGGAGGCCGGGGAAGGAAAAACCATTGCTTTGGTCAGTGATGCGGGCATGCCTGGAATCAGCGATCCCGGAGAGGAGCTGGTGCGTATTGCCCAGGAGGAGGGAATAGAGGTCAGTGTGGTGCCCGGAGCCTGTGCAGCTATCAGCGCTTTGGCTATCAGCGGTCTTTCCTCCAGACGGTTTGCCTTTGAGGGATTTCTGCCTTCGGACAAAAAGGAACGGGCCTTGGTTTTAGAGGAAATGAAGCAGGAAAGCCGTACCATGGTATTGTATGAAGCTCCCCACAGACTGATGAAAACCCTGGGAGAGTTAAGGGATGTTTTGGGAAACCGGAGGATATCCCTTGTCCGGGAGTTGACCAAGATCCATGAGGAAGTGTTTTTCACTGATTTAACCCGGGCTTTGGAGAGCTTTGAAAGCCGTCAGCGGATGGTGCGGGGAGAATATGTACTGGTGCTGGAGGGGGTTTCTCCCGCAAAAAAACAGCAGATCAAGCAGGAGGCCTTTCGGGAAATGGATCTCTATGCCCATTTGGAATGGTACCGCTCTCAGGGGATAGAGGAAAAGGAGGCCATGAAGCAGGTGGCCAGGGATCGGGGCATTTCCAAAAGGGAGGTGTATTCGGCTCTGTTAGAAAAGGAGGGGAAGAGGTGAAAATCGGCTTTGCCAATGACCATACGGGCTTTGCTCTGAAAAAGATTCTGATGGCGCATTTAGCCAGTCAGGGACATGAATGTGTGGACTTTGGCTGTAAAGAGGGGATTCGGGCGGACTATTCCGCCTATGGACAGATTTTGGCGGAGGCCATTCGGGAGGGAAAGGTGGAAAGGGGGGTTGCGGTCTGCGGCACCGGCATCGGAATTTCCATAGCCGCCAACAAAGTGCCGGGGATCCGGGCGGCGGTATGCTCTGAAAGCTACTCTGCAAAAATGGCCAGCCTGCACAACGATGCCCAGATTATCGCTTTAGGCGCCAGAGTGGTGGGAGAGGAGGTGGCCAAGCTGATTGTGGATACTTTTTTTACAACGGTTTTTGAAGGGGGCCGCCACAGGGACAGGCTGGCCATTATTACAGAAATAGAAAAAAAATACAGCAGGTAGGTATGGGACTTTTAGATATGCTTGGCTTGGAAAGCGCCAAAGCCAGAAAGAGAAAGCAGCAAAGATTTTATAAAAAGGTATATCCTCTGGGGAAGGCCCAGCAGGATTGGGAAAGATGTCAGCTGACAGAGCTCTTTCCCCGGCAAAAGGATGTGCGTCATTTCCAGTTTGAGCTTTTGGTGCTCCGGGAAAAGATGGCAGATTTGGAGGATCCGGAGGTCTATGACGAGGATGAGGAAAAACCCAGTCTGGAGGAGGTGATAGAAAGGTGGCGGAAGGGGGGTAATATTTATAAATTATCTCCCCAGGATAAGGAAAAATTAATTGCCCTGGCCCTGAAGGAAAGGGATTTAAAGCCGGAGGAATTGCAGTAGAGGGCAAATGGTTTTTGCTGTGCAGGACATTCTGATAGAAAAGGAGAATATATGGAAAGGGTGCTGACTATTCAGGATATATCCTGTGTGGGTCAATGCTCCATTACAGTGGCGCTGCCGATTTTGTCGGTCTGCGGTTTGGAAACGGCGATTTTGCCCACAGCGGTTTTATCCAATCACACCGGGGGATTTCAGGGATACACCTTTCGGGACATGACCCCGGAGCTGCCTGCCATTGCCAGTCAGTGGCAAAGGGAGGGCATTACCTTTGATGCGGTGTATACAGGATATCTGGGAAGACCCGGGCATATCCCCATTGTAAAAACCATTATGGAGGGGGCATTGGTCAAAGGGGGACTTCGTATCGTAGATCCGGCCATGGCAGATCATGGAAAGCTGTACCAGGGATTGGAGCCGGACTATGTGGAGGCCATGAAGGAGCTGGTAAAGGGGGCGGATATTCTTTTGCCCAATATGACAGAGGCCGCTCTTTTAACAGGGAGAGAGCCGGTGTTGGAAAACCAGAGCCCGGAGGATATAGAGTCCCTTTTAAAGGGATTGGAGGAGCTGGGGGCTGGAGGTATCATTCTGAAGGGCATTTGCCAGGGGGAAAGCCTGGGAATGGCTCTGCGGGAGAATGGGAAGACAGACTTTGTTTTTACCCCCCGGCTTTCCCAAAACAAACATGGCACCGGAGACTGCTTTGCCGCAGCCTTTACCGGGCTTTTTCTTCAAGGAGGCATCCTGCGGCAGGCGGTGGAGCAGGCCGCAGACTTTGTCAGAGATGCCATGGTTCGCACAGAGGGGGATCAAAGCCATTGGTATGGAGTGAAGTTTGAAAAATCCCTAGGAATGCTGCTGCAGGGGAGGGACTGTCCGGTCCCTAAGCCCTGACCCCAGCCTCCAGGGAAATATCCGTGGAATTTTTCAGGAGCTCTGGGAAGCATCCTGTTGTTCTTCGCCTGTGACTGGAGGACTTTCTATGGCTGTTTCAGAGTCCGAGTCCTCTGTGCTGCTGCCAGTTTCACTGCTGTTTTCGGCATTTTTGGCAGCAGCAGAGTCAGGGGTTATGGACAGGATCATATCCTCCATCACCTCTTTGGATTTTTCCAATTTGCTGTAATAGGAGAAAATCGTGGCATATATATAATAGTCCTCCACCTCTATCCCATAGTTTTGGGCATAGATGGTGTCCTCCTTTTGGTTTTGTTCAGAGGAAGGGTCTCCCTCGTAAATCTGGATGGTGGTTACCTCATAAGCCGGTAAATCCCCCAGGGTGGTTTTTTTCAGGGGAGCAATGGCTGCATTGGTTCCCTGCAGGTATTCCTTGGAAAAATCCTCCAGATTCATCCCGGAGGCATCCTCCTTGGAAAGCGCGTCAAAAACGACAATCATACTTTGATCTGCAGAACGCAGGGAAAGCTGGTTTTGCATGGTATCTGTATAGTCAGACCAGTCGCCCTTGGCAGTTAGGGTAAGGGGGGTGGTTCCAATGGTGTAATCCTGGGTTTTAGAGGAACCACAGCCGGATAAAAAGAGAGAGAGAGCCATAATGGCCGGTAGCATGCCGGCATATTTTTTTGTATTTTGAGACATATCAACTCCTTATATGAGGGGATTTTGCGTCCGCAACTGTGTCGCTTCTGGGGACTTCCTGCTTTCATTATATAAATTTTTCTTCCAGGTGTCAAAAGCAGATATAGGGAGGGAAAAGATACCACTTTTGTGGTATTGAAAGGGAGACTTAGGGAGTAGGGAGCAGTACTTATAATGGAGCTGTTAAGGATAAAGTAAAGATGTTATAATTTTTTTAAAATAGATGGAGTCTTGTTGGTAAACGGGGAAGGGGTTGCTGCTTACCATTCCCCCACGAAGGGAGAAAGGTTATAAGCTTATGAGAAATGAGGAAGTCATGGAAGTGCGGGAATTACTTTGGATATGGAAAAAACATTGGAAATCCCTGTTGGTTTTTCCACTGATATGTGCCGCTATAGGGGCCTATATGCATGTTCGTTTCACAATTCCCACGTACCAGGCCTCTGAAAAGATTTTAATTAAAAGGGGAGAGTCTTTTAAACAGACGGAGATTATTACAAGAGGAGGCACCACAAAGAAGGATGCGGTTTTAGGTCCACGGGGGGAGGTCAAAAACGAAGACAGTTTACGCTCGGATGAGACAATTCGGAGAGAGGAGCAAAAACAGCTGGGCTTTATGATGGAGGATGTGACATTTGGAGCACAGGTTGGACCTACCTATGCAGAAATTGCAAAGACCCATGAGGTTATGGATGCAGTAAAACAGCAGTTGAATACTGCTGAAAACGGAAATGTCCGGATCCAGCTGACTCATATTACAAATACACAGATTTTGCAGCTGAAGGTGGTGGGCACAAATCCGGATCAGGTTTTTAAGGCCTGCGATGTATTTACACAGACGTTTTCCGATACCATCAAGAGAATTTCCGGAGGTGCCAACCTTGAAGTGATAGAAGCTGCAAAGATGCCGGCCTATCCGTTAAAGACCGACAATAAGAAGTCTGTAGTGGGCGGTTTTTTGCTGGGTTTGCTTTTGGCGGCTGGTTCTGCTATTATCATTGAAAATGTGCGGAACACCATAAAGGTGGAAAAGGATATTTACAATAAAGCAGGGATTGCAGCATTTGGTTCCATACCCAACTATGGGAAGGGCAGAAAAGAGGTCATGGAACAGCCGATTGTCATGAGAGAGCCGGATTCTTTTGCAGCAGAAAGCTTTAGAGAGATCAGAACGGTTGTGGATTCCCTGCTGTTGGAGGAAAAAACCAAAACCCTGCTGCTGACCAGCGTGAAGGAAAAGCAGGGAACCAGTTCCATTGCAGCCAATCTGGCCTGTGCTTTGGTGAAGGAAGGTAAGAAGGTGCTGCTGGTAGACTGCAATTTAAGAAGGCCTTCCCTTTACAAGATGTTTGGCGTGGATAATGATAGAGGACTTGCAGAGATGTTTACGAAAAACAAGAGCTATCAGGAGTATGTCAAATCCATACCCCAGGGTCCGGATTTCATTTCAACGGGGGCGAATGGCAGCGGGAAAACCGATATTTGGGGAACAGAGGAAATGAAGGCAGCAGTGGGAAGGATGCAGGATCAGTATGACTATGTGTTATTGGATACACCGCCTGTGAATATGTATTCAGATGCATTGTCTTTGTCTTCCTATGCGGATATGGTACTGTTAATCATAAAGCAGGACAGTGTTTCTTACGCATTGCTGGAGGAAGGAATCTACAAATTAAAGCAAGTATCTGCAAATGCAGCAGGTGCCATTTTGAATCGAACGGATAAAAAGGATATAACAAAAAAATATCCAAGTCTATAGGGGAAGTAGTAAACGGGTTGCCAATACATTTTGGTTAGAGTGCAGTAGGGAGTGTGAAAATGTTTGTTCGTGAAGAAAATGGAATATATTATAATGTAAGATATTTGTTAGGAGATATTCTGGCGCTGCAGGTTTCTTTGTTGATTGCTTTTTTATGCAGAAGACTGTTTAGGGATATTACAAACAGAGAGGGTTATATCTTTTTTGGGATAAGCATTATAATAACGACCTTTCTTGTGGCCTTTTTTGGTGAAAACTATAAGGGTATATCCAAGAGAGGGTATTATGCTGAATTTGTTAAGGCCTTTCAACTGGTATCCTTAGTGTTTTTCCTGGAGCTGGCCAGACTTTTTATCCTGAGAGATGCAAGTACTTTTTCAAGAGGCATTGTCATTCTCTGGTATGTGATCGGAATTTTCAGTGCTTATGGTGTCCGCTGTGTTTTGAAGGTATTGTCTACAGAGCGCACGGAAAGCGGGGGAAACAATGTGCTTTTGCTGGTTACAGATACCAAATACCTGCTTCGCATGAACGATTATATTCAAAATAAAGCACCGAAGAAATACAGCAAGCTGATGTTTGGTGTTTTGGAAAGTGATACTGCCAGCTCCCAATGGGGAGAGGACTGCCTGATCGGAGAGGATGCTATTTTAAATTATGCACTCACAGAGGTGGTGGATGAGGTTTTAATCACACATATCATAAGAACGGAGGAGGTGGAAGCCCTGGCACAAAATTTATTAAGCATGGGTATTACCGTTCACTTTGATGTGTATAAACCGGAAGAAGGGCTGAACATTATATATCCGAACAAGTTTGGAGAAGTGAATGTATTAACCTCCTGCTCCAGCTATGTGAGCGAAAAAGACTTGTTTTTTAAAGCTCTTATGGATTTTACAGGGGCGATTGTAGGTCTTATTCTAACAGTCCCTGTTTTTATCATTGTAGCTCCGATCATTTATATTACCTCCCCGGGCTCTGTTTTTTTTAAGCAAAAGCGGGTAGGCCGAAACGGACGTATTTTTACACTGTATAAATTCCGTTCTATGTATATGGATGCGGAGGAACGCAAGGCAGCATTGATGCAGCAGAATCAAATGAATGGGTTGATGTTTAAAATGGAAAATGACCCTCGTATTACCCCTATTGGCCGGTTTATACGCAAAACCAGCATTGATGAGCTGCCCCAATTTTGGAATGTGTTAATGGGGGATATGAGTCTGGTGGGGACCCGGCCTCCCACAGTGGATGAATACGAAAAATATGAGAAGCATCATAAGGCCCGACTGGCCATGAAACCAGGGATTACGGGAATGTGGCAGGTATCCGGACGCAGTGATATTACCGACTTTGAGCAGGTGGTAGCCTTGGATAGAAAATACATTCAAGATTGGAATATAGGCAAGGACATTCGTTTGATTTTAAAAACCCTTCAGGTAGTTATTTTATCAAAGGGAGCCAGATAGAGGAGAGTAATAGTGTGAAGACAGTGATTAATCTAGAAAAAAAGAGAGTGTTGGTAACGGGAGCAGCCGGATTCATCGGGGCTGCATTAATTGAGAAATTATATGGACTGTATCCAGATCTTGATGTGGTGGGGATTGATAATATGAACCACTACTATGATGTGGCATTAAAGGAATACAGACTTTCTCGATTAAAGAAATACCCCCGGTTTTTTTTTGTACAAGGCAGTATAGGGGATAAAAAAACCATCCAAGAGATATTTGAAGATTTCCATCCGGAA
>CALISX010000072.1 GCA_938041725.1 uncultured Lachnoanaerobaculum sp. | reverse complement strand
TTTTCAATAATATCAATAATATATTTCACAAACTCTTCTTATAGGTTCCGGATTAGATCAAAGTCTAATCATTACTTATGTTGTCTTCGGACTGTACCCCCTCTCCCAGATTTCCATTCAATTGATGTCTGTCTACATCCTTTGATGGATGGCATTCATTATGAAACTTATTAAGAATATATTCTCTCTTTGTTTATGTCTTAAGTATATCAGATATTTTTCATTTGTCAATACTATTTCGTTTTATTTTAATTTTATTTTTATTTTTTTTCTGATATATAATTTTAAATCTGTTTTAATTGTGTGTATTATTCTAATTTTCTGATTATTTTGTTTAATTCAAATAATATATAAGATTTTTAATATTCTATATTTTGTTTAACTAAGGTATTGAGACAGTTGTACTCGGTAAACAACATAGTAATTGCAATCAAAAATACAATAATATCATTTACAGGCAATGCCATCCATACTCCTAAAACATTTCCGTTTAATACTCTCGGTAATATAAGCACCAAAGGAACTACAAGTGCAAGTTGTCTTAGTACAACCACAAGCCCTGCCTGCCTTGCTTTTCCAAGCGACTGAAAATACGTAACCACCATTATAAGCATTCCATAGGTTGGGAACATACAGTACATAAGTCTGAAATTCGATACTCCTGAAGCTACAATAGATGGGGTCGTAATAAATGCCGACAATATTTGTGATGAGAAAATTTCTATCACAATAAAGAAAAATCCTGCAAGGCAGGTGGCTCCTATAATAAATACATTAGTAAGTCTTTTCACTCTCGCATACTCTTTAGCCCCGAAGTTCGTTCCTACAGCCGGTTGCATACCCTGACTCATTCCCCATATCGGAACGAAAGACAGTTGCATAACTCTTTGAGCCGCTCCCATAAGTGCAATTTGATCTTTTCCGCCAAAATGCACTGCCGTATTATATACAACAGTCATTTGCACCAACATCATAATCTGCATAAACATTGCACTCATTCCCACTGAAAATATTTCAGGCAGTAACTCCTTTGCAAGCTTTATCCCGTGGAAACGAACTACCGGACTTTTTTTAATAAAATAAAACAATGTCACTAAAGCTTGAATAAATTGTGAAAATACAGTGGCAATTGCAACAGCCTGAGGTCCTTTAGACGGCATAAGCAATATAAATACCGGATCCAATATAATATTTAAAATTGCACCCGAAGCCATAATTCCCATTGCTATACCCATGCGACCTTCTGCACGAATCAGCATATTTGCTCCCTGCATAAAATTTACAAAAATAGAACCCAGATATACCGTTCTTAGATAAGCCGCCCCCATTTCAAGCACATTACCTCTTGCACCTGATAAACTCAAAAAAACCGGTGCGATCACAATACCTATAATCATAACCGCTGATGACATTATAATTACCAGAAAAGTAAGATTGCCTACTATCTTATCAATAACTTCAACATTTTTCTTTCCTATTGCCCTTGAAAGTACTGAACCTGAACCTATTCCAAGAAGTACGGCTATTGCATTATTTATAAGAACAAACGGAGATGCCGCCGATACCGCACTCATAGCATCGGTTCCCACCATCTGTCCAACATATATTGAATCTACAAATGCATATAATCCTACTATCAGCTGACCTAGAATTGCAGGCAGACTGAGACTTATCATTAACTTCCAAGGATCTTCACAAAGTAATTTTTCACGCATATCCATTAAACTCATCCTCCGAACTGCTTTTATTTCAATATTTTCTATAATATTTTTATAAACTAAGGATATAAATTTTACATCCGGTGGCTTAATATCACATCTATGGCATATACCGTCATAGTAATTCTTATACCGCTTTATTTTAGAGTAAGCCTGTATTAGACATATCAATAACAATAAAAGTCATAGTGCACTTCACCGGACCTAAATTGCCTTTGTAGAACGGCTTTTAAAACAAAAATCGCATTTTTCTCCTTTCATTCCCAGTGTCCGGCTTCTCTCAAACACAAAGCCGTCTATATCTCCAAATACAATATGATCACATAAGCAAAACACCTCACATATTTCCGGACATTTAAAATACTCACAGGTATTTGCCCAAAGGCATTTAAGCACATCCACACGGTAACACTTGACATCATTTGATAATATTCTGCTTTCCCATATCTCATCTCCCGCCATTCCCTGTTTCATAAAAAAACGAAATATTCTAAAAAATCCCGGAATATAAAACAGCGTTTTTAAAATATTATGAAATCTTTTCGCTTTATAAAATGAATACTCTTTTACCAGTTTTTTTGCCTCATCTTTTGAAACTCCTTTAGCTATAAAGCTTTTATATAATGCTATATTAGGTATAATGCTGCTTATCTGCCTTTTCCTTTGCTTATCACTCCAAGCTCCACGTTTAAGTTCTTCAATAATAGCTTCTATTTTGTTTTTGTACTCCGCATCTATTAGTTCCAATATTTTTTCATCAACTTTTCCCTGATAAAATCTTTTATATTTCATACCCGCTCTCCTATCTTCCATCCTATTGCCTGCTCACGAATTTTTACAAAATGCCTATACAGTCCTGCCTGTTTAATAAGTTCCTGATGCTTTCCCCTTTGCACTATCTGGCCGTCTTCAAGAACAAGGATCTGATCCGCTTCTTTTACAGTATTTAAGCGATGAGCAATCTATGCCTACCGCAATCATTACAAGTCAAGCTGCATATTCCCCACAGTACTGATGCTAAAAGTCCGGGCATATCCGGCATACACTAACTTAACACCTTGGACAGAGGACTTTTAAGGTAACGTATATCTCTAAATTCAGTTAGTCTTTTTAAAACTTTCAAGGCTTATATAAGCCTTAAAAGTCCGTCCCATCCTGAATTAAAAAAGACAGACAGTTCTTTAACATATCCTATCGCCCGTTCTCTGCTCATATCATGTACTATCGTTTCAAATACAGCTGTAAAATATGCACTTGTAATCATATGGTGCAGTTCCTTGCTTACACTGCCTGTCATCCTCCCCCTTTCTTTTATTATGGCATAGTACTTTTCCGTACGAACTATATCCAGCTCAACAAGTTCGTGAATATAATTTGCATACTTCGTGCCTTCAGAACAGCAAATAATCAGCTTAAATTCATCAAAATGATCATAAACATAATTTACAAAGTCTAAGAGATATTTTGTGGACAGTTCCCTGCTTTTGTCAGTCTTTCCCTCAGGAATCAGGTCAAAATGTGCATCCTGTGCAGCCTTAAACTGCTCTGTCAGACCGTTTGCCGCATCACATACAAGTGCCTCAAATAATGCCGCCTTATCCGGATAATAGCCGTAAAAAGCCCCCTTTGTAAATCCCGCATCTCCCACAATCTTTCTGAGTGATGCATCCTTAAATCCCTTTTCTAAAAACTCTTTTTTCCCTACTTCCAATATTTTTTGCTGTGTTTGTGATATTTCCATTAATACTCCTTTAAATATACCAGTGGTATATACCACTGGTATATTAACGCATTCCTAATACAAGATCAAGACTTCTCTAAAATTTTGGGAAAATATCAGAAAATATTGGCTGAATGGTATAGATTTTCTTGGATAGTTGGCTGTATTGATGAAAGGGTTTTAAATTTTGGAACCCACATACCTGCAGCAGAAGATGGCTGCAGAGGGAGGCATATCTTTGGAGAAATGCTTCCCTCTGCTTTTTTTGTTTCCAATAGGTTTGGCAAGCTGTGTTCCCCAGGGCTATAAAAAACGAACCCTTCCGGTCTCCATATCATAAACAGCCCCCGTCACTTCCAGTTCATGGCATGTTTCCTTTGCCTGGATTTCCAGGCTCTCTTCGATCCGTTGGATGCTGTGGCGCACATTTCGTTCACAGCATTTGTCCGGATCCCGTTCCTGGCCAATGGCCTCATGGATTTCATCCATGATGAAGCGGATAAAGCGGCTGTCCCCATCAGGCTGGAGCGCCGCCTGCACCGCTCCGCAATGGGTATGTCCCAGCACCACCACAAGACTGCAGCCCAGGTGCTGGGCCGCATATTCTATGCTGCCCAGCTGGTGGTCATCAATCACATTCCCCGCTACCCGGATTACAAAAAGCTCTCCCATGTCTGCGCCAAATATAGCCTCGGGAATCACCCTGGAATCAGAACAGGAGACGATGACCGCATAGGGAGACTGTCCGTTTTGGACCGCTTTCTTTAAGGCAGCTGCAAAGTCCCCCTTGTTTTGACAGCTTTCCAAGTATCTGTTATTTCCCTCCTTTAACAGCTCCAGGGCTTCCTTGGAAGTCCTGTTTTTCTCTGTATGCATAGCTGCATTCTCCCTTCTTGTATTTTCTTTTATTATACCATGGAAGCAAGGGAAGAACCCCTGTTGGCGGATGGGAAATGGAGGGATTTTTGATGCCAACAGGGACAAAAAATAGTATAATGGAGCCATTCACTGGGGCTTTCAGTGCTGGAGCAGGCAGCAACCCCAAGCGAATATCTGTCAGCAGCCTTTATGGAAGGGAGGAGAAATCATGTCTCTATTAAAAAATCACAAAAAGAATTTTCTATGCAGCTTAGTATTATGTTTGGCGGCTCTTGCAGCTGTGACCGCCTGCAATCACAAAGCTTCCGAGGTGAAGACACAAGAGGGAACCGATTTGTTTAGGGCGGATCCTTCCCTTGACAGGTATATTGACAAAATACCCCAGGATACAATTTTGGAAGCGGAGCCGGGGGCAGATACACCGATGCTTCTCTTTGCAAACGATAAGTATATCGGTGTTCTTTGTCTGAAGGGAATTTTGATTTTCAATAGCAGCAGCGGGGAGCTGAGCACGGTATTGGATACAGAAGGATTGGGATTTGAGGAAACCCAAGGAGATCAAGCTATTTTGGACTATGTAAACAACGATTGCCTTGTATTATATAAAGCCGGTGAGAACCAGGGATACATGTATTCCTTTAAGGAAAAAGCGCTATCAAAAATTGATGATATTGACAAATTATATCCAAATAAAAACGTATATGATGAACTCACATTGGATGCCAGTGAAAAAATATGGGAAGCCATCGGTGACACCGGAAGAGCAGTCCAATATAAGGACCATTTTGTGGCTTTGATAACCGATTATGAAAATATTAAAAATACATCCGTATATGTGCTGGATGAAAAATTCAATATAGTTTTGAATTTTAAAATCGGTTCAGAGAAATAGCCAAAGGGAATCAAAAAGTTATAGGAATTTGTTTAAGCAAAACGGGAATCAAGGGGCTGCTGTTAAAGGTCATAAACCGCCTTACATCTGTCTGTATCGGTTTATGACCTCTTTGATTTTGATACCACACCCATATTTTACACCTTGGAAGGGGCTTTCAAGCATGATGTCCCTGCCTGGCCCAGGCTGCCGACCTGTGCATCTTAGTATGCATCTTAGCATGGATCTTTGCTTTGTTCCGATTGGCAAAGAGCACCGCATTTACCCTGGTTTGGCAGTCCAGCTTTCCCATAATATTGCTTACATGCTTTTTCACAGTTCCCTCGGAAATCATCAGTTGATCTGAAATGTCCCCATTGGTACGGCCATCACTTAAAAACAGCATGATTTGCATTTCCCTGTCTGTCAAGGTTTCCAGCAGCTTTTCATCTCCGTCCAAACCTATGGATTCCAATAACCCGGGGGAATAATACTTTTGGTTTTCATCCACCCGACTTAATCCGAATACAATTTCATCAATGAAGGCCTCCTTTAGGATAAAAGCATTCACCCCCAGCATTTTGGCACGGAGAAAGTCGCTTTGCCGGGAGGAGGAGGAGATGATAATGAATTTCAGGTCTGGTTTTGTCTTTCTGGCCATTTCCACTAAATCCAGTCCGTTTTCCTGGTTTAAATAAATATCCACAAAGGCAAGGGTGATGTTTTGGCTTAATAAAATTTCCAAGGCTTCTTTAATACAGCCTACCTGTATGATCTCCTCTGCGGGTTTGTAAAGTTTAATAATTGACTCTAATCCCTGTCTTGCCAGGGGGTGGTCATCCAACAGTAATATCATTATGCTACCTCTGTCTCTTCTAAGATGGGTCATCCCGTTTTCGAATAACAATGCCCAGGCTCCGGGCATCAGATACCAGCTCTGTACGGGTTTTAAAGCCGGTTTTGTCCAGCAGATGCTGAATATGGCTTTTTACGGTTCCTACTGAGATGTGGAGCCGTTTTGCAATGGCGGCATTGCTGTCTCCGGTGGTCAATTCCTTCAGCACATCCAGCTCCCGTTCTGTAAATTCATGATTTGTGGTATTGCCGATGTGAACCAAGGGGGTCTCATCCGGGTAGATATGCTCCCCGGCCATGGTCCTCTCCATAACATTCAGGATGTCCTCCTTGTGGCCGTCTTTATACCAAAAGGAATCCACTCCAATCCTTCTTGCTCTTTCCAGCCAGGAGTATTCCGGCATGGAGGTAACAATGATAATCTTAATGCTGTGGAAGTGCTTTTTAATCTCCTCTGCAGCATCCAGTCCGCTTTGTCCCAGCTTTGTCATTACATCCATCAAAATGAGATCCACCGGCTGGTTCCTGCAGACGGAAATGGCGGCAGAGGCATTGTCTACAGAAAGAAGGTGGACAAAGTGTTGGCTGGAATTTACATAGATTTCAAAAAGCTTCCGGGGCATATCCTGGTCTTCCACAATCAACACATTATATGCCATAGGGCAACACCTCCCTCCTTTCATGATTGCA
>CALISX010000071.1 GCA_938041725.1 uncultured Lachnoanaerobaculum sp. | reverse complement strand
CAGGTCTTTGCGGCCCTCTGCCAGTCTTTCCTCTACCATCAAAGCCTGCCCCCCGGCCTCCTCCCAGAGCTTTGGCAGCTCCATCCCTGTCAGGGCAGGGGCCCCCAGCAAGGGATCAGAAAGGGCCCGGCCCAAATCCCGGTGCAAAATCCTCTCCCTTTCCTCCAGGGCAGACTGCTGCCCCTGAACCAAAGAAAGGGCCTGATCCTTTTTTTCCTGGGCTTTTTCCAGCCTTACCCTCAGAGCCTCCAGAGCCTCCTCGGAAATGGTGGCAGAGGGCAGAGATGCCGGCTGGGGATGATGGGTGGAGCCACAGACAGGACAGGGCTCCCCCTCCTTTAAATCCCTGGCCAATAGACCTGCCCGGCTGCTTTCCCAGATCCTTTCCGCCTGATTTTTTTCCTGGAATACCTGGTCATAGACCTGCCGAAGCCTCTGATAGTCCTCCCGGCTTTTTTCCAATTCCCCTTGTTTTTGCCGCCACTCCGGGAGGCTTTCCTTCAAAAGCATTTGCAGGTTTTCATACAGCCTGGTGAGGGAACGGATTTTTTCTGCCAGCTGTTCTCTGCTTTGGGGGGATTCTCGAAGACCCTCACAAAGCAGCTTCAGCTCTGCAATCCGCTGCCTTAAAGCCGCCTCCCTTTGCTGCAGGGCTGCCTCCTCCCGCTGCAGGGCGGCCCCCTTTTCCAAAAGGCGGGAACGTTCCAGACGCAGGGCATCCCTTTGCCGGTACTGCTCCCGGGCCTCATCAATCTGCTGCACCAGACGCTTTTTCTCCTCTGCCTCCCCCCTTTGCAAAAGAGCCTGCTCCCATTGCTTTTTCAAAGCCTTTACCGCCTCCTGTCCCGAAAGCAGGGCCTGCTTTTTCTTTTCCAGGATTTCTGCCCCGGCCAGCCTTTCCCGGCTCTTTTTCTGCCAGTCCCCATGGGCCGGGGACAACAGACGCACCACTGCCTTTTTCCTCTTTAAAAATTCCCTCTGCTCTTGGATTTTAGGCCTTCTTTCCAAAAGGGCCTTCTCCTCCTCCAAAAGTCCATCCAGCCGCAGCAAAAGATCATTGTTGGCCTTGGCCAGCACCAGCTGCTTTTGCTCCTCCTCCAGCCGGCTTCGTTCCTGTGCCAGGGTTTTTAAAAGGGCGGTCTGCCGGCTGGCAGTTTCTGATTCTATGGCTTCCAGAAGGGCCAGCATTTCCTCCAGGTTCCAAATGCTTTTGCTTTCCCTGGCCTTTTTCAAAAGTGCAAAAAATTCCCCAAACAGGGGATGATCCCCAGGCAGCAAAATATCCCCAAAATACTGGAGAATACTGCTCTCTGCCAGGGTTTTCTCCCGGAGGCTGGCATCCAGACGCTCCTTCAGCTTATATTCCACTGCCTTATAGCCCGATGTTAAAAAGATGGTGCGAAGGATTTCGGTTCTTTGCTCTGTTTTGGCATTTAACAAGGACCAAAATTCCCCCTGGGCAATCATGGCAATCTGCTTAAACTGTTTTTCATTGATATGCAAAAGCTCCTGCACCCGCTGGTTGACTTGGGAAATCCCCTCAATGGGCACCTCCCCTTCCTCACTAAAAACCGCCTGCTCCTTTTCCATAATGGTGCCGCTGCCCCGCTGCTTTTGCCGCTCATAGGAGGGGCTGCGGTACACATGGTAATTTTTGCCCTGATGGGAAAAATAAAAGTCCACATAGCTTTTCACCCCGGGACTGGCGTAGGCACTGCGGAAATTTTTGGTATCCCGGTAGCTGCCACTGGCGGCGCCATAGAGGGCAAAGCAAATGGCGTCAAAAATGGTGGTTTTTCCAGCTCCCGTGTCCCCGGAAATTAAAAACAATCCCTTTTTGCCAAATTGCTCAAAGGAAATCTCCGGCACCTTCCCTGCATAGGGACCGATGCCGCTGATCAACAGTTTAATGGGTTTCATCTGCCACCCCCGCCTTTCCGGCCGCCCAGGCCATAATCTCCTTTTCCTCTGCACTCATTTCACTGCCATACATCTGCCGGTAAAACTCCTCCGCCAGCTCTTCAAAGGTTTTAGGGCCTATCCCCTTGGTAATATCCACATTTTCAATGGCCCTTGTATGGGAATTTTCATAGTCCACCTTCACAGTGTTGGGATATACGGTCTGGAAAATTCCCATCACATCCTGCACCATATCCTCATCTGTCAGGGTGGCATAAATAAAGTCCCCGGCGGATACCACATGGATCGGATCCAGCAGCTGCTTTAAAGGACCCTTGATATGACGCAGATCCCGCAGAGGAGTCAGAGGAAATTCCTCTATGGTCAGCTTTCCCTTTTCCTCCAGGGTAATAATGGGAACCCTTTTGTCATTATGCACCTCGCCAAGGGAATACTTTAATATGGATCCGCTGTAGCGAATATGCTTCCGCCCCACCCTTTGGGGGGAATGGATATGTCCCAGGGCCACATAGTCAAAGGCGGCCAGGCTTTCACAGCTGATTTTTTCCACCAGCCCCACACTTTGGGTGCCGGGGCTCTCCGAGCCGGACAGCAGGGGATCCCTGTTTCCCGCCACAAACTGATGGGCTACCAAAATATTTCTGCGGGCCGGATCAAAGTCCGAATGCCTTACTACAGCCTGGATGGCGTCATCATAGCTTTCTATCTCCTCCTCCGGGAAAAAATGCCGTACCTGAGAGGCCTTTACAAAGGGGAGAAGGTAAATATGTATGTCTCCAAAGGCATCCCGGGCCACCTGCTTTTGCAGCCTCCCCTCATATTTGGATCCGATAAAAATCCCCCTGGCAGCAAACAGGGCGCTGCCAAAATGCAGCCGCTCATCTGAGTCATGGTTGCCGCTGATCATATAGACCTGCACCCCGGCGGCTGCCAGCTCCCGCAAAAAATAATCCAGATTCCGCACTGCCCCCTCTGGAGGAATGGCCCTGTCATAAATATCTCCGGCCAAAAGCAAAGCCTCCACCCCTTCCTTTTGTATCAGTGTTAAAATCTGATCCAGCATAAACCGCTGGTCTTCATACAGGTCAAAATCCCCCAGGGATTTTCCCAGGTGCATATCTCCCAAATGCATGAATTTCATGGCACTCCTCCTATAAACGTCCTGCCAAAGCCAGGGGGATATAGGCCTTGACAGCAATGCCGGCAGGCGCATATTCCTCCTCCATCAGCTCCCCCTGCTTTCGGATCAAAGCCAGCTTTCCAGCCTCCTGATAAGAAAAAATCCGTTCGATATATACCCTTTTGGATTTTAGAATCTCCTCGATTTTTTCCATCAGCTTTTCCATTCCCGCTCCTGTTTTTGCGGAAATACGAAAACAGCCCAGGGCATGGGGATCTCTGGGCAAAAAAATTTCCTTCTCCCCCTTGTCTGCTTTATTAAACAGGGTAAGGATATCCTTATCCATCACCTCCAGCTGCCGCAGGGTTTCATACACAATGCCCATGCGAAGATCGGCTCCGGGCTGGGAAGCATCCACCACATGGAGCAAAAGATCCGCATGACGGGCCTCCTCCAAGGTGGAGCGGAAGGCCTCAATCAGATGGTGGGGCAGCTTTCTAATAAAGCCCACCGTATCTGTTAAAAGCACCTGGGTGCCTCCAGGCAAAACAAACTGTCTGGTGGTGGCATCCAAAGTAGCAAACAAAGCGTCCTCTGCCAGCTGCCCCGCCTGGGTACAGCGGTTTAAGAAAGTGGTTTTTCCCGCATTGGTATAGCCCACCATGGCAATGGAAAACACCCCCTCCCGGGATTTTCTCAAAAGCCGCCTGTGACTCTCCACCTTTTTTAATTCTCCCTTTAAGATACTGATTCTTTCATGGATCAGTCTCCTGTCCATTTCGATTTTCTTCTCTCCAGGGCCTCTGGTGCCGATGCCTCCTCCCAGTCTGGACAAGGAAGAACGCATCCCCACCAGCCGGGTGGACAGGAAACGAAGCTGAGCCAGCTCCACCTGGATTTTTCCCTCGGCGGACCTGGCTCTGGCGGCAAAAATATCCAGAATCACCATGGTTCTGTCCATCACCTTCACCTGCAGGAGATTTTCCAGATTCTTCAGTTGGGCAGGGGATAATTCATCATCGCATACCACCCCATTGGCCCCGGTGTCAAAAATTTCCTCCCGCACCTCTTCTATTTTTCCCTTGCCGAAATAGGTTCCTGGATGGATGCTTTCCCTGTTTTGCACCACCTGCCCCAAAACCGCTGCTCCCGCTGTTCTTACCAGCTCCCCCAGTTCCTCCAGATCCCCCTCTGTGTCAGCGCCTGCACGCACCCCCAGCAGCAGCACCCTTTCTTCTACTTTCTTTGTTTCTATCATGGATGTATCCTCGACTGCAAAAAGGCGATTTCATGGGCCGCCTTTTCATCCTCTCCAAAACGAACCACATAGTCGTTAAACAGCTCCAGGGCTTTGGGATAATCCTGGAGATACTCATAGCACACCGCCTGGGAAAACCGCAGATCCTTTAAAAGGCTTTCCCCCAGTTTAGTGGTGTTTCTTTCATTAAACAAAGCCAGAGCCTCTTCAAAGGCCTCTTTGGCCCCTGCATAGTCCTGCCTTTTAAAGCGGATGTTTCCCAAAAGTCCCAGACTTTGGGGTTCCTTTTGTCCCCGCTCCCGGATCACCCCGTTTAGAATCTCCTCAGCCTGGGTGAGGTATTGCTCCTCCGGCTTATTTTCATACACGGCCTCATAGGCCTTGGCAATTTCCATGGCCGCCAGCCTTTCCATTTTGGCATCTCCCTTATCCGCCTCCTGTAAGTACCTCTGGGCCTCCTCAATCTGGGCAATGGCATCATCCTCTGCCATTCTGGCATGGATAATGGCCTGCATATACAAATAATTTGATTTTCTTCCCTCGGCGGAGATTAAAATATCATAGGTATGGCCTGCAGCATGGTAGTCCCCGGCCTTAAATTCCGCCTCTGCCCGGTATTTTAAAATATCCAGCTCCAGGGCACGGATTCTGCCGTTTCCATGAACCTCCAAAGCATGGTCAAAACAGTTCACCGCCTGCACATATTCCCCTGCATCCAGCAGAGCTCTGCCCTCTTTCATCAGCGTTTCTTCCTTGCTGGCACAGCCCCAAAGCAGGACTGTCCCCAGCAGTATGGGTAAAAAATATCTCTTCATTGTTTTCCGGAGCTCCCAAATCCCCCTCTGTTCTTTCCTTCCAGCCGGTTCGTCTCCACCAGGGTAAAGGAGGGCTGGTGCTCCATAATGCGAAACTGGCAGATCCTGTCATTGATATGGATCCTGGTATCCCGCACCGCCAGAGCCGGGAAATACCACTGATCCTGGTCTCCGCAGTAGCTTTCGTCAATTACCCCCATGGAGTTGGTCTGCAAAATCCCAAAGCTGGTAAAGGTGGAGCTTCTGGGCACCACATGGGCCTCAAACCCCGGCGGCAGCTCCAGGCCAATCCCCAAAGGAATCAGAGCAAATTCCCCCTTTTTCAGGGAAACCTCTGCACTGGCCCGCAGATCCATCCAGTCGCTTTTCCCGTCAATAAAGCGCAGTTTTTCGATTTTATCGGAAAAATATTTGATCTTAATTTCCATTCTCCTCCTCATGTCCCGGAAACTTATAGCCGGTTTCCTCCTCCACCTGATGCACCAGGCTTTCCTCTGTTTTGGGATCCAGTTTTGGCAGCGCCGCCCGGGACTCTATGCCAAACCGCCTTAAAAACTCCTCTGTGGTGGCAAACTGGGCCGGTCTTCCCGGAGCATCCAGCCGCCCC
>CALISX010000070.1 GCA_938041725.1 uncultured Lachnoanaerobaculum sp. | reverse complement strand
GAGCGGAGAAGTCTATGACGGAGCCTCTGTGTTAACTCCTACAGAAGGGGCCTCCCAGGAGGAGGGCTCTGCTTCCGGGGAAGCCTCCCAGGGTACAAAAGAGCCTGCTTCCCAGTCAGGAGAGTAAGTATGATTAGGCTGACAAAATTTTCTCTAAAACGGCCGGTCACTTTGGTGCTGGCCTTGCTGACCTTTTTGTTTTTTGGATTGGGGTCTGTATTAAATGCTCCCATGGAGCTGACGCCGGATATGGAAATGCCCATGATGCTGGTCACCACCGCCTATCCGGGAGCCAGCCCCCTGGATATCAATGAGCTGATTTGTAAAAAAATTGAGGCAGAGGTTTCCACCCTCAACGGTATTGATACAGTGAATACCTATGCCATGGAAAATGTATCCATGGTATGGCTACAGTATGAATACGGCACCAATATGGACAAGGCCTATATTAATTTAAAAAAGGCTTTGGACAATATTGCAGGATCCATGCCGGAGGATGCCAAGGATTCGGTGATATCCGAGATAAAGATGAACCGCACCGAGGATGTGGTGCTGAGCATTTCCGGGGGAACCGACGGCAATCTCTATGATTATGTGGACTCTGTGATTCTTCCGGAGTTTGAAAAGCTTTCCTCTGTGGGCCAGGTGACCCTGTCCGGAGGCCAAAAGGGTTATATCCGGGTGGAGCTGGATCCGGTGAAAATGGCCCAGTACCATTTAACCATGACCAGCCTTGCCAATCTTTTAAAAAGTGCCAATTTCACCTTGCCGGCAGGCACCGTGGACTATGGCAGGCAGAATCTAACTGTTTCCATAGGGGCGGACTATAAGGACATTGAAAGGATTAAAAACATTGTGCTTCCCCTTCCCGGGGGAGAGGTGATCTGTCTTTCGGATGTGGCCCAGGTATATGATGCCCTGGAGGAGAAAAACACCCTGAGCCGCTACAATGGAGAAGATGTGGTATCCATTTCCATTGTAAAGCAGCAGTCCTTTTCCGCAGTGGATGTGTCCCGGGCAGTAAAAGGGGTGATAGAAGAACTGGAGGCAGCCAATCCTTCCTTGAAAATCACAGTAATTTCCCAAACTGCGGACAATATCATTTCCTCTATTCGAAATGTGTTCCAGACCCTGATTATGGCAGTAGTTCTTTCCATGATCATCCTCTTTATCTTTTTTGGAGATATTAAGGCCTCTTTGATTGTGGGAAGCTCCATTCCGGTATCGGTGATGATTGCCCTGACGCTGATGCGGGCCGCCGGTTTTTCCATGAACCTGATTTCCATTGGTTCTTTGGTGCTGGGGGTGGGCATGATTGTGGACGCCTCCATTGTGGTTTTGGAAAGCTGCTTTCGATCCAAGGAAAACAGGGGGTTTTATGAAGCAGCCATGGAGGGAACCCGGATTGTGATCGGTTCCATTACTGGTTCCACCGCCACTACCTGTGTGGTATTTATTCCCCTGGCCCTGCTGCAGGGATTGTCGGGACAGCTGTTTCGTCAGCTGGGCTATACCATTGTGTTTTGTATGGTAGCCTCTTTGTTTTCTGCTGTGATGATTGTGCCCCTTTTGTACCATTTTATCCATCCCATAGAAAAGCAGGAGAATCTAGCCAGCCGGATTCTGGCCTGGGTGCAGGATGCCTACCGGGAGACGGTTGGGAGTCTGCTTCCCAAAAAGAAAACGGTGATTTTTGCCGCAGTGGTGCTGCTGATCATGTCCTTTGCCATGGCCAGTCAGGTGGGGGTGGTGCTGATGCCCACCACAGACCAGGGCAGCATTGCAATTACGGCCAAGGTACAGCCGGGAATTAAAACAGAAGAAGCGCAAACCATCGCCGACGACTTGGGCGTGAAAATGGACGAAGTGCTGGAAATGGAACAGCGCATGACCGGCAAAGACGTTGCCCTGCTGCCGGACAACAGCGATGGCGACGAAGACAGCTACGCCCCCATCGACTGGCTGGCCGACACCAGCAGCGAGCCCACCCAGCAAATCGCCCAAAAAGCCCGCTACGCCATGCAGACCGAAGGCCTGCAAAACGCGCTTGCCCAGCTGGACGACCGCAGCCGCCGCATCGTGGAAAGCCGCTGGCTGCAAGACGACGGCGGCCTCACCCTGCACGAACTGGCCGCCGAATACGGCGTATCCGCCGAGCGCATCCGCCAGATTGAAGCCAAAGCCATCCAGAAGATGCGCGGCTTTATGAGCGAAGAGTAAGCGGACAAAAAACCGAAAGCTGCCTGATATAGGCAGCTTTTTTATCGGGTTGATGCAATAGCTGAAGTTTTCAGGTAGCCTTTGCTTTTCCCGTGAACAGAAACAGCTGTCAAACAGCCATCAAGATCCGCCCTGCTGTCTATTTATAGAGGGCTAAAATATAGTGAATTAAATTTAAACCAGTACAGCGTTGGC
>CALISX010000069.1 GCA_938041725.1 uncultured Lachnoanaerobaculum sp. | reverse complement strand
GATAAATGAGATGATAAACGAGGCAATAAATAAGGCGATAAAGCAGCCTTTAGCAGGGGATCAGAAGGGTGAAGGCTCGGTTGGGAGCGGAGTGTGGAAAGTAAACCCCCATGCCGGGGCTGGCACCGCCATAAAGATAAGTCTGCACATCACTTCGCTGCAGAGCAGCTTCCGGGCTGCTGACAGGTATTTGCAATCCAGGCCTGGGGCCTTACTTGCTCATACCTGTTGTCCTGCCCGATGGAAATGTATATGTGCATGCAAGCTTGTATGATGGTGCCGCTCCCTCAGCAATATTTTTGGAAGAGGTTATTGTTTAAAATAATTTTCCCACTGTGCGCTTCCAAGATACAGTATATGAAGATATCCTATTGCGGAACCTGATGTCTTGTTGGTTTGGTTTGTAGATACTTTTGCCACTCCTCCTACATTACGGACTTCATAACGTTTCATGCCCAAATCTCTTTCATCCGCTCCTTCATTCTGATCATCCGAATCACTTATATATACCGCTCTGAGCTTTCCGTCTAAATCATATTCCGCACCCCAGAGAGTTACGATATGGCTGCTGCTGGCAAAAGCCTTATGTGATAAGCCCACCAGGCCTTCATTTCCAAGGGCCTCTTTCAGTATATCGCTTAAAGCTTCATAGTTTCCGCCGTAAGTACGCTCTGTCAGTTTTTCTCCTTTAAAGGCATCATAGAAAAATCCGCCTCTATGATCGGGAGTCAAATCTTCTCGTTCTATGTTTGTCCCGCCGTTTATTTTCGGGGTGTATCCGTTAATAAATAAATCCATCAACAAGTCGGAATAAAATCCTTTATCATTATGTCCGAACAATATCTTGAAAAGCTCAAATATACCGCTGGATTGCTGATTGTCAAAGGAGTTTTTCAAAATGGAAAGCTGCCTGTTTGCACGGGTGATATCTCCGTTTTTTGCGATATAACGATCAACATATTCACTGTTTTGTTCAAGCCACCAATGCAGCATATTGGATGCAACGGCTCCAAAACAAAGGTTTTTATCTACATCCACATTACCGCCGGCTTTTATTTTGTTGACATCATACCAAGAATTACCCGAAACAAATGGTGCCTTATAATCAATGTAAGTATCTGAACCGGAATGGGTAACTTCCTTCTGAAAATCTCCATTTTCTCCCATGGTCGGAGCATGGATGCCCTTTGCCCAAAGTATGGTTCTGATTTCTCCAGATTCATTTGTATACTGCACCACATTATCGTTCTTTTCAGTTATCAAGGATTTTTTTATCTTTTCAGCCTTATTTAACGCAGCTCCCTCCTGAACCTCGGCAGCTTTATTGTTATTATTCTGTGTCTCTGTATTGTTGTTTTCTTCCTGGGGCTTTTCCGGAGTTGGATTTTCTGCATTGGAAGATGTGGCAGGCTGTACACGGTTTGTGTCCTTCTTTTCCATGTGTTGATTTTCAGTACCCTGCCCACTGGGATCAGCAGCCGCATTTTTACTGTTTCCGGGCTGAACAATCGTTTTGTTTCCTTCCGGCTGTGAATTTGCCTTATTTTTATCTTTTATTTTCGGTTTGTCGGGACTCTGCGTATCTGTATTGCTTGAAGCGATACTATTTTCCTTTGCGGTGTCCTTTGAAGGGAAACTATTTTGCTCAGATGGGTCCTTCTTGTCAAAGGAATGGCTGCCGAGAGTATTTACATCACTGGATTCCGCCTCTTGACTTAAACTTCCGGTCAATCCTCCATTTTTGGAAGGTCCGCCTTGATTTGAACCTCTGCCGCCGGAGCTTTGGCCTTTGTCGGATCCGCCTCCCCGGCTTGAACCTCCGCCGCCTGATCCGCCGGATTTTGCGGCTGTATTGAATGACTTTTGTTCAACATGATTGCCGGCTGTATTGGTATTGATTCCCTTCCCGGGCTCATAATGCTCAGTTCCATTTTCATCCATCCATCTGCCTGCAGCCCCAAGCTTGTATCCCTCGACCACAGTATTTGCATACATTCTTCCAAATTTTGCTTTATCCACTCCTTCAAAATAATAGCAGTATCCGTCGATCCACTGCCAGCCTGTTAAAAGCACCCCTTGATTGGCATTTTTACTGCTGTCCAGAAAATACCAATGATTGCCGGCATCCAAATACCAGCCTGTTTTTAAACTTCCATCCTCGTTGAAAAAATACCAATTATTATTGATCTGCTGCCAAGCCTTTAAAGCTTTCGCCTCTTTGTAATATTTCCAATTGTTATTTTCAAACTTCCATCCCTCAATACCTGCATGGGCATTCAAGGAAAATAACATTGACATAGTAATTCCTAAAACAAGCGGTTTTAATTTTTTGTTGAATTTTTGCATTATGTATTACCCTTTCATTACTCAAAAAATGTAACGGCTCAGCCATTACTCTATACTCAGTTTCAAAATACCGAACCATATTCAATATTATATGGTTTACTATTTTAGTCAAGTACTTATTTTGAAACACAAAATTAAATTGCAGCCGTTTAGATGATTTATGTCAGCATCAATATAGAGAAGCATTCTGCAAGTTTCTTACTGCAGGCAGATATAGGCGAGGGGATTCTTTGATGGTATAATTTACTGTATAGTTACTTGCTGGGTGGGGAGAGAAAAAAAGCGCAGAGTTCCCCCTTACCCCCACAGTTGCTGTTTATAAGTTGGAATGCTTCGAAGTTTAGGCGACCGCTACCTTTACGCTGCATCCCAGCACTTTAAGT
>CALISX010000068.1 GCA_938041725.1 uncultured Lachnoanaerobaculum sp. | reverse complement strand
TCTGCTCGTGCAAGCACGGCATCCACATGTTTGCCGTCCGGGGACTTATACAGTACAAGGCGCTGGAAACCAATGTTTCCAGCGCCTTGCATACCCCTGTCAAATGCAGAATATTACACTCCCATCTGCTTTGCCACTTCCTCGGCAAAGTTTTCATTCTTTTTCTCCAGGCCTTCTCCCGTTTCAAAACGAACAAAGCCCTTGATTTCAATCTTAGCGGAATTTTCCTTGGCCACCTCAGCCACATACTGGGCCACAGTCTGCTTTCCGTCTGCAGCTTTTACATAGGCCTGATCCAAAAGGCAGATTTCCTTCAATTCCTTCTTGATACGTCCCTCCACAATGCCTGCAATCACCTTTTCCGGCTTAGTGCTTTCCTTGGGATCGTTTTTGATCTGTGCCATAAGGATTTCTCTCTCCTTGGCAATGTAGTCAGCATCTACTTCCTGATCAGAGGTATAAAGAGGCTTAAGAGCAGCCACCTGCATAGCCACATTCTTTGCCATTTCCTTTACCGCATCATTTACCACATCGCTTTTCACATCAATGAGTACACCGATCTTTCCTCCGGCATGGATGTAGGAAACCACACAGCCTTCCTTCTCCTCCACCTTCTGGAATCTGCGGATCTGCATATTCTCACCAATGATAGAAATCATGCTGGAGAGCTTCTCTGCCACAGTCATAGAGGAATCCAAAGCCCACTTCTCATTCCGGAAGGCATCAATGTCTGCTGCAGAGGTGGTAAGAGCCTGGGCTGCAACCTCCTGTACATAGCTGCGGAAGGTTTCGTTCTTGGCCACAAAGTCGGTTTCTGCATTCACCTCTACAATCACAGCCTGGGTTCCGGCCTCATTCACCAAAGTGGATACCAGTCCCTCAGCGGCAATTCTTCCTGCCTTCTTCTGGGCACCGGCCAGTCCCTTTTCCCGCAAAAAGTCAACGGCGGCCTCTATATTCCCCTCGGTTGCAGTTAAAGCCTTCTTACAATCCATCATTCCGGCGCCGGTGAGTTCTCTCAGCTCCTTTACCATTGCTGCTGTAATAGCTGCCATATTTCTCTCCTCCTTTAAAACTGCCTGTTCTGCAGTGCTTCCAACTCTCCCACATCCTGGGGATCAGCTACCTCGTCAAACAAATCTGCAACAGCCTCTTCCGAAGCCTCGCCCCCTTCATTCAACACCTCTCCCTGTCTAGCCTCAATCACCGCATCGGCCATCTTGGAAACGATCAGCTTTACGGCACGGATGGCATCGTCATTTCCGGGAATCAGATAATCAAGCTCATCCGGGTCACAGTTGGTATCTGCAATACCGATTAAGGTAACACCCAAGGTATGGGCCTCCTGTACACAGATCCTCTCCTTCTTGGGATCCACAATAAAGATGGCGTCTGGAATATCCTTCATCTCCTTGATTCCCCCAAGGTTTCTCTCTAATTTATCCCATTCCTTCTTTAACTTTACCACCTCTTTTTTGGGCAGTACATCAAAGGTTCCGTCCTTGCTCATCTCCTCCAGCTGACGAAGTCTCTTTACTCTGGACTGAATGGTCTTAAAGTTGGTGAGCATACCTCCCAGCCATCTCTCATTTACATAGAACATGCCGCAGCGGGTTGCTTCTTCCTTAATGGCATCCTGGGCCTGCTTCTTGGTTCCCACAAAAAGAATGGTTCCTCCATTGGCTGCCACATCAGCCACAGCCTTATAGGCAGTGTCCACCATGCCTACACTCTGCTGCAGGTCAATGATGTGAATACCATTTCTCTCGG
>CALISX010000067.1 GCA_938041725.1 uncultured Lachnoanaerobaculum sp. | reverse complement strand
AATCATACCATGGGAGGTATCCCTGTGTTCCTTCAGGGCCTTGGCTGCTACAGGCTTTGTAAAGGCAGGCCAGCCGCAGCCGGAAGGATACTTATCTGCAGAGGAGAACAAAACCTCTCCGCTAACCACATCCACATAAATCCCCTTTTCAAAAAAATCATCGTATACACCAGTAAAGGGCCGCTCTGTAGCAGCATTTTGGGTGATCTCATAGGCCAAATCGCCGATCCGCTGCCGGAGGGCGGTTTCCGACTCTTTGCCGGCCTCTGCTTTTTCCAGATGAAAATAGGAACTGGGGATGTGGCAGTAGCCTCCCGGATTCTTATCCAGATATTTTTGATGGTATTCCTCTGCCGGGAAGAAATTTCTCAAAGGCTCCACCGCTACTGCCAGAGGGGCTCCGGCCTTTTTTTCCTGCTGTGCCATAACCGCCTGAATTTGTGGCAGCTGTTTTGCATCGGTATAAAAAATCCCGGTGCGGTACTGGATGCCTGTATCGTTTCCTTGTTTGTTGACAGACAGGGGATCAATGACCAAAAAATAATAATCCAGCAGCTGCTTTAGGTCCATCTTTCCCTCGTCATACACGATCCTAAGGGTTTCCGCATGTCCCGATCCTGCACAAACATCCTCATAGCCGGGAGCTGTATCCGGCCCATTGGCATACCCCGTCTCTGTTTTCAGTATGCCGTGAAATTGATCAAAAAACTTTTGCAGTCCCCAAAAACATCCTCCTGCAAGATAAATGGTATTCATTTGTATAAAATCCTCCTTTGGTTATAGGGAGAGCTTCAGCCTACGGAGATAGGTCTTTTGCTCCGGGGTGATGCGATAGCTTTCAATGGCCTTTTGAATGGTTTTATTATGCACCCAGATATCCAGGCGGTTCTGCTCCAGAAAGGGTACAAAGGCTTCATACTGCTTGGCCAGGGCTGTGGCAAAATACCAGGCCAGCATCATATTGACGTAATATTCTGTGGAATGCACGGCGGCGGCCAGCTGGAGATAGGCGGGGTCAAAATCCTCTTCTAAAAAATGGGTCATCAGCATACCAAGGGCAAACCGTACTGTATAGGTATGGTCTGAGGGGATCCATTCTTTGATTTTCTCCAAAAGTGCCGGCCTATGCTTTTTAAAGACTTTGGGGGAGAGCTGGTCGCAGGTGGCCCAGTTGTCCACAAAGGGCAGGAAACGGTTCACCGCCTCCATGCAGCTTTCGTAGTCCTTGATCTCAGAAAGAGCCAGGGTATGGAGCTGATTTTCATCATAATATTTGTGGGGCAGATCCCTTAGAAAGTCTCGAAAGTCTTCCCGAAGAAGCATCTTCTTTGCGATCTTTCGAACCTGGGGCGTGGAGACCCCTATGATGGTGGCCGGGTCTACGGTGGGGAGCAGCTTGGCCTGATAGTCCCGGTATTTGGTATCCTGGTGTAAAAACAGCTGTTCTCTGATTTCCTCTGTGATCATCCTTCCTCCTTCTGCAGCCTGCATCGGCTCCTTTGGGGAAATCCCCTATGCCGGCGGACTGCGCTGCCATAGATATAAGTCTGCACATTGCTTTGCTGCAGAGCAGCTTGCATATTACTACAGGTATTTGCAATCCGGGCCTGCGGCCCTATGGCTATAGTCTATGGAACGCTGGAGATTTGTCAAGGGGGAGATGGAGGCCGGGGAGGAAGTAAAATTGTAAGGAGAAACTATATGGAAAAATCAATCCTGTTTATTAACGCTTGTGTACGAAAAGAATCCAGAACACAGAGAATTGCAGAGAAACTGCTTTTGAAGCTGAACAAACCATTTGAAGAAATACGTTTGGATCAGATGATATTTCCTGTTGTCAACCAGGATTTTCTAAATAAGCGGGATTTACTGATTTCAAATGGTGATTATGACAATCCCTTTTTTGATCTCGCCCGACAGTTTTCAGAAGCGGAAATGATTGTGATAGCTGCCCCCTATTGGGATCTTTCCTTTCCAGCTGCACTGAAGCAGTATTTTGAGCAAATAAATGTGGTGGGAATTACCTTCAAGTATTCTGAAGAGGGAATTCCGGTTCCCCTTTGCAGAGCAAAAAGACTGCTGTTTGTAACTACAGCAGGAGGATATTATGTGCCGGAAGAATTTGGCTTCGGTTACATAAAGGCTTTGGCAAAAAATTATTACGGGATTTCAGAGGTAAGGCTCATTAAGGCGATTGGACTTGATATTGAAGGAGCTGATGTCAACAATATCTTACGCTCCACAGAAGATATCATTTCAGAGCTCGTGTTGGATTGACAAGTGTTGTTTGGATTTTTCTCTCTAAAAAGAGAGCAGAAGATCGGAGAAAGAATAATTTTTTCCCAGCCTATGGCGGCCAAGACAGGAAGGTGTTTTTCCGAAGTCTTGGCCATTGCGCCGGAGGACTTGAAGCTTATTTTTTAGGGAATTAGGTTTATCTTTTCTGTGGCGACGGTCTCACCCTTTTGGGTATACTCTCCCCAGCGCACCTCAATGGTAAATTGAACTTTTTTCACATCGGACAGATCCTTAAGATCGTACCCCTTCCCATTGGCGATGGTCCAGTTGAAGTCCATAAAGTCCGTATTTTTGGGCCAAAGGGTTTGGTACGCTCCCAGCAGCTCGCTGCGTCCGTTTAAGGTATAGTCAGAGAAAACAAGGGATATGGGGTTGTCTGTTTTGTTGATCAAAACCAAATGGGCCAGGAACATATCAGAAGCATCATCCACATCCGCTCCGGTATAGAGGACTGTGACAAGGTCATTGTCCATGAGAATCCGGTCGCTTTCCTGTACCTGATAGGTAAAATGGGAGGCTTTGTTCTTTCCCTGGGGATAGATATGCACCTTTCCCAGCCAAAGAGGTTTTACGTTATCTGTGGTGGCATCGGAAATTTCCAGCAGCAGTTCAATATGGGAATATTCTGTATTGGGAATCCCGAATTTCTCAAGATTTTCCAGATCCCAGGGATCCTTCAGGGTTTGCCCCGGCTCCACCCAGGTGGGCAAAGAAACCAAAGACTGCACCCCATTGATGGAGGCTGCTACAAGGGTAAAACGCACTTCCTTGCTGGCCGTTTTGTTTTGAAAGGAAACCTCCAGGTTATAGCCGAATATATTGTCTGGATCTGCTCCCAGCAGCTTTACCAGATATTCTTCTGTGTCCAGGATGGTGCCTTCATGCTCCACCTCCACCTCCGGGAGAGAGGCCGGGGTTGGAGCAGGTTTTGCCTTGAGAGAGGGGGAAGCAGGTTTTGTAAAGAGGCTGCAGGCGGTGCAAAAACAAATGAGAATAAGAAAAAGAGTACACGAAAAAAACTTCACAACAAATTTCATAGAATTCCTCCTGTGCGTTCCGGGACGGAAAGGTCCCTGTGATGTGTCAATGATTGTCTAAGGAAATTATACACCTGTTTGTGCGCAACAGGCATGCTTGCATGCACAGATACATTTCCGTCGGCTTGGGAGCGGTACAGCCTGTATACCAAGGAGCTACTTTATAAACTGTTCAATGGCTTTATTCAGATGTTCAAGGGATTCCTTGTTGTCATTTTCCACAGCTTCTACCAAACAGTGTTCAATATGATCTTTCAGAATGATCTTTCCGGTACTGTTGATGGCAGATTTCACCGCAGCCAGCTGGATCAGCACATCGGCACAATCCTGCCCGTTTTCTACCATCCGCTTGACAGATTCCAGGTGGCCGATGGCCCGGGAGAGCCGGTTCAGAACCGCTTTTGTCTTGGTATGTTTGTGATGATGTGTGTGAAGATGATCTGGAGACGTAGAATCCGAAGGGGATTTCTGTGAACATGGCATGAAGGCCACCTCCTGTGTTGTATGTGATGTTGTAAACCTGTTGTCCCGTCCGATAAACATGTGTCTGCTTGTGCAAGCATGGCGGTTGCGTACATCCATCTGTATAAATCCCCGCAGCACTGCGCTGCTGA
>CALISX010000066.1 GCA_938041725.1 uncultured Lachnoanaerobaculum sp. | reverse complement strand
ATTGGTTTGGCAGCTATTGTAATAGGAGAGGTGCTTTTGGGAAGGTTTATCTCCTTTGGTGCCAAGCTGGCCTCTGCAGTGGTGGGCTCTGTGGTATATTTTTTAATCCGGGGGATTGTACTCCAGCTTGGCATGGACGCCAATGATATGAAGCTTTTGTCTGCGGTGATTGTGGCTTTGGCTTTGTCTATTCCCACCATCAGCGCCAAAATGAAAAATAAGCGTTCCTATACGCCGGAGGGAGAAGAGTAATGCTGGAAATTAAAAATGTCAGTAAGACCTTTAATAAAGGCACTGTAAATGAAAAAAAAGCTTTGAACCGCCTTTCCCTCCATTTGGATCCAGGAGATTTTGTTACAGTGATCGGGGGCAATGGAGCAGGAAAGTCCACCATGTTGAACATGATCGCCGGGGTATATCCCATTGACAGCGGTATTATAGAGATTGACGGAAATGATATTTCCAGGCTGCCGGAGCATAAAAGAGCAGGATATATCGGCAGGGTGTTCCAGGATCCCATGATGGGAACCAGTGCGGGAATGCAGATTGAGGAAAATCTGGCTCTGGCCTTTCGCCGGGGGAAGCCCAGGGGGCTGGCCTGGGGGATTAAAAAAAGTGAGCGGGAATATTATAAAAGTGCCCTGAGCCGGCTGGGACTGGGGCTGCAGACCAGAATGACCTCCAAGGTAGGGCTTTTGTCTGGAGGGCAGAGGCAGGCCTTAACCCTTTTAATGGCCACCTTGGTAAAGCCAAAGCTCCTTCTTTTGGATTAGCATACTGCTGCTCTGGATCCCCAAACTGCCAAAAGGGTGCTCCAGCTCACCACAGAGATTGTGGAAGAGCAGTCTTTGACTGCTTTGATGGTAACCCATAATATGAAGGATGCTTTGCACATTGGAAACCGTTTGATTATGATGCATGAGGGCCGGATAATCTTTGATGTAAAGGGGGAAGAAAAAAAGGCCCTGAGGGTGGAGGATCTTTTAAGAAAGTTCGAAGAAGCCAGCGGCGGCGAATTTGCCAATGACAGGATGATGCTGTCCTAGGGGAGGCGGCCCATTGTGTACAGCCAGGTGCTGAATACAGGGGATAAAAAAGGAGGGACTATGGAAAAGAAACTGGTCATAACCATTAACCGGGAGTATGGCAGCGGGGGACGATTGATCGGCAAGGCCCTTGCGCAAAGGCTGGACATTCCTTATTATGATGATGAAATTTTACAAATGGCATCAGAACACTCCGCTGTGGCGGAGGAGTATTTCCGGCTGAATGATGAAAGGCCGGGGAACAATCTTTTGCAGCGGATTATCGGAGGAATGCGCAGCCGTATTGAGAAACCAAGCATCGGAGATAATATTACCTCCCCGGACAATCTGTTCCGCTTTGAAAGCGAGGTGATCCGGAAACTGGCGGAAAATGAATCCTGTATTCTAATCGGACGCTGCTCGGATTTTGTGCTGGCTTCCGGAGGCTTTGAGGATTTTATTTCCCTGTTTGTATACGCAGACCTCCCCACAAAAGTGAACCGGGTGGTGGAGGTGGACGGCATAGATACCAAGGCTGCCTTGGCAAGGGTGACCAAAATGAACCGGCTGCGTAAGGAGTATTATAGATACTACAGCGGAGAAGGCTGGGATGATATGAGCCGCTATGATCTTCCCATTAACACCACAAAGCTGAGTTTGGACCAGACTGTGGAGCTGATTTTAAAATATTTATCACTGAGAGGATATGAAACAAATGAGGGGTAATTTAATGGAAAATTTTTTGGCTCAGGAGTTTGGCAAAAGCCAGGCCTATACTGAGATCCGCAATTCTTTGTTCCGGGAATATGATGTGAAAAAGGGACTGAGAAATGAGGACGGCACCGGGGTCCGGGTGGGACTTACCAGGGTCTCAGATGTGGTGGGCTATGACATAATTGACGGGGTAAAGACCAATGTGGACGGGAGGCTGTATTATCGGGGATACAGCTTAAATGACCTGGTGGAGGGATCCTCTGCCGCCACCAGGGGCTATGAGGAGGTTATGTTTTTGCTGCTCTTTGGTTTTTTACCTGACAAAATAGAGCTGGATCATTTCTCCAAGGTGTTTCGCAGCATGTATCTGCTGCCCAATGATTTCCTGGAGGCGGTGCTTTTACGCAATCCAGGCCGGAATCTGATGAATGTGCTGCAAAATGCGGTGCTGACTTTGTACAATTATGATGAGGATCCGGACAATGTGGATGTATATCCCACCTTGGTGAAGGGGCTGAAAATCTCCGCCAATCTTCCTGCCATTATGTGCTATGCCTATTGGTGCAAGATGCATTATTTTTACAATGAAAGCTTGATTATCCATTATCCTGAGGAGAAGCTTTCCATTGCTGAAAATATTTTGCAAATGCTTCGGGCAGATAAAAGCTTTAGCAAAAATGAGGCGATTCTTTTGGATACCATTTTGCTGCTTCATGCGGATCATGGCGGAGGAAACAACTCCACCTTCACCAATGTGGTGGTGTCCTCCACGGGAACGGATATTTATTCCACCATTGCCGCCTCCATCGGCTCCCTGAAGGGCCCCAAGCACGGAGGCGCCAATGTTTCTGTTCGGGAAATGATGGGGGAGATCATCAAGACCATTGGTTTTACCACGGATCAGGATAAGATCCGCACCATTGTGGAAAGGATTATTGACAAGGATTTTTATGACTGCAGCGGCCTGATCTACGGCTTTGGCCATGCGGTTTATACCATTACAGATCCCAGAGCAGAGCTTTTGCGCCGATACTGTGAGGTGGTGGCCAAGGAAAAAGACCGGATGGATGAATATTATTTCTATGTGGAATTTGAGAAAGTCGTAAAAAAGACAGTATTTGAAAGAAAGGGAACCACCATTTCCTCCAATGTGGATTTGTTTTCCGGCTTTGCCTACAATATGTTAGGGATTCCTCCGGAGCTGTTCACTCCTTTGTTTGTACAAGCCAGAAATATTGGATGGGTGGCCCATAATATTGAAAATAAACTATATGACGGAAGGATCATGCGTCCCGCTACCAAGTATGTGGGAGAGATCAAAGAGTATGTCCCTCTGAAAGACCGGTAATTTGGGAGGCATGATCCAACGGATGCCAGGGGCCTTGGAAGCTTCCAAAGCCCTAATCTTCTATAATTTTTGTGGAGGGGGCACTGTCCTCCTCCTCTTCCCCAAAGGAATGATCCACCTCCGGGATTTGGGAGGCCTCTGCTAAAAAGGTCCCATCCTCGTCTAAGATCTCCGGGGCATCCACCAGGCCTTCAAAGGGAGGCTCCGGCTTTACATAATTTGCATAATGCTCTGCTTTTCTTTCTTCCTGCTCTTGCTCCATGGCTTTTACGCTGTCCTTTGCCACATCAGAGGCGGCACTTACATTATCGGAGATAATATTGGCCACATCTTTGATCATTTCCTTGGCGGCGCTGGCCATGCCCTTGGCTGCGTTGGCAGTGTCCTTGGCGGCTACTACGAAATCATCCCGATTGGACTTTAAAGCGGTATAATTCCGGCTCTTTTCATATCTTTCCCGAAGGTTCTCCTTGTTCTCCCCATCAAACCTGGGGAATTCCTTCTCCAGTTCCTTCTGATAGGCTTTATATTGCAGTACATAAGCAACCACAGCAGCCACAGTGCCGGCTGTGACAGTGAACAGAACAAATTTTCCAAATTTTGACATGGTTTTCTCCTTATCATGGTCTATTGCAGCTTTGGTAATTATACCATATTTTATTCTGTTCCGGGGAAAAGTACAAGTGAAATGTTAGTACACAGCCTGCTTTTGCAGCGAAGTGATGTGTGGACGGGCAGTGCCCGTCCGGCATGGGGATTATTGTACCCACTCTCCCTGGTTGTTTAACCGGTAGCCCTGGATATAGGTGCCAAAGGCCATAGCGCCCTTGATACTGTTTCCTTCGGTTTTTTCATACAGATAATACCATTTGTTTTGGATTTTCTGCCATCCAGTGGCCATATAGCCCTGGGCATTAAAGTAGTACCAGCTTTGTTTGCCATTATACTCCAGGGAAAGCCAGGTTTCTTTTGGCCAGCTGCCATCCTCTCTTAAAAACCACCAGCCTTTTTCATCCTGCTTCCACTGTCCCAAGGTCTTTGTTTGGATAGATGCTTTTTTGTGTGCCGCATTTTTTCCTTTCTTACCTCCACCTCCGTTTCCTCGGTTTCCCTTTCTTCTGGAGCGTTTAGATCCTCCGCCTCCAGACTGGGGATTAGAGGGTGTGGCCCGCTTTTTGGGCTGCTGGGGAGCCTGGTTTTGATTGTTCGGCTTGCCGGGAAGCGAGGGCTGGGGATTTTGAGGAGCCGCCGAAGGATTCCCTTCCTTTTGCTGTGGTGTTTGGGGCTGCTTTTCAGAAGGCTGCTGGGAAGCCCCTCCGGTGCCCTTGGAAGGATCCTGTTCCCTTTGTTCCTGGGTTTTGCTGTTCTCAGAGGGGTTCTGAGGGTTTGGTTGTGGACCAGAGGGGTTCTCTGGAGCCTTCACCGTCAGTCTGCCTTTGACAAAGGCTTCCTGGGGATCCGGTGTATAATTGGGTCCATATGATAAGGGCAGCTCCGCCAGAATGTCAAATTCCCCAGGGGTGCTGCCATCGCCGGTACTGGTCAGCTTTACGGGTGAGGTAAGAGCTGCTGCCTCCTCTCCAGGTACGACTCCTTCCAGCCGGTAGGTAAAGTTTGGAAGGGCTTCCTTTGCCGTCATGGACTGATTATCTGCAATCAGCTTCAGGGGGCGTTTTTGGATGGTAAATGTTCCTAATGGAATTTCTTCCTCTGCGTACAAACTGCTGCCGGAGACAGCACCGTATACTGTATAGGTTCCGGCCTGGGTGGGAGAGGTGACCTGAGCGCCTGTCTGATCCCGGTATCGTACTTCCACTGTGCCGGAATCCGTGGGATCAATATGGGCATTTCCCTGGGCCAGATGGGGATGACCGTCATAGGGACTGCTGTTGGGCAGGGTCAGACCCTGGATCCTTCCCAGATTAAAGGAAAAGGAGGGAACATGGCCCTTAAGGCTTCCGTTCTCATAATAAATGGAAGTGGAACCGGAGGAGGTTTCATCCCAGTATGCTTTTGCCCCCTCAGGAAGCAGAGAGAGATTGTGGGAGGAGCCCTGCAGGTAATCGGTGGTCAAGGGAGAGCTGTAGGCATGAAAGGCCAGTACCACACCCCCACGGATTTCCTTTGTGGCCCCTGGGCCCAGATGCAGCAGGTGATCGGCATCGGTGCCAAAGCCATAGATCAGGCCCCCGTTTATGGTGATGTTTCCGGATCCGCTTAAAATGGCTTTTCCATATTGGGCTGTGGTACCGGTTCTCTCTCCCTGGGTAAGAATCTTCCCTCCGTCCATAGTCACATTGTTTTGTACATAAATGGCGGTTTTCTCCTTATGATCTGCCTCCAGGGAGCCTCCCGTCATATGGACATTTACCATAGGAGAGCTGCTGTATACCAAACAAACATTTGCATCTGCTCCGCTGTACAGACTGCCGCCGCGGATGAGAATCTGGATGCTGCCGTCAAATTCACAGACATTTTCCTGGCTGTCGGATTTATGATCCTGGATCTTTCCACCCTCCTCCAGGGTAAATTGACCGCTGCCAAATACCTTCAGCATTGGCCCATTGCTGTTGTTATTTCGTCTGGTAATGTCCGCTTTCCAAAGCAGGGTCTTCCCAGCGGGAACCTGCAGTTCAATGCCTGCAATGTCATAGTGGGAACCAGTAACTGCAACACTGTCCGCCATGGCCAGCTTGTTTTCAATGGCGGTTTTAATGGCATTGGCATCCATGGAGGAGTCTAAAACCACTGTTTCTGCTGCATGCCCCTGGGTGCTTTGGGCCGGGATTCCTCCTGGAGCCGCCAGAGCAGGCAGAGGAGAAGTCAGGGCCAAACAGGCAGCCAGGGCCAGATTTACAATTTTTTTCATATTTCTTTTTTGTTTCATAGGCTAATCCTTTCTGTTACGAAATCTGTAAAGTTTAAAGCAAGAATTATTTTATACTTCAAATCCGTCTTGCATTCTATCAAATGGGATATAAAGTTTTGGTTAAGAAACAGCAAAAAATTGCCTGGGCAATGGTATATTCCTTTTCTTTGGGATAGAGTAACTAGAGTTAGTATAACCTAACTTATGCAGCAGGGTTTGTTCCTTTGGCATGCTCTGCGTTTTGTTCAAAAAGGAGGATTTATGAGAAAGAACTGTATTTCTTTGGCAGCTGCGGCCATGGCCGCCTTCCTGCTGGCTTCCTGCGGTTCGGCCCCCTCGGCCGGCAGCCAGTCCCAGGAGACTTCGTCTCTGGAGAGTACCCAGAGTTCCTTAGCACAGGAAAGGGGGGTGTCCCAGGGGAAAACCCATGAGGTGATAGATCATGCAGGAAACCATGTACAGGTACCGGATGAGATTGATACCATTGTGATTGACCAGATCCCTATCCTTTCCACATACATGGCTTATTTTCAAGGACATGCCCCCTATATTGCAGGCTTTGCAGGAACCTTTAAAGATTCTATTTCCAAAACAGTATTGGATGAAATTGCACCGGAGCTGATGGAGGCGCAAAATACTGTATATGCCCAGGGAGACTTGAATATTGAGGAGATCATGAATTTAAAGCCGGATGTTATTTTTTACAATGCAGGCAACAAGGAGCATTATGAGATCCTCCAAAAGACTGGCATTCCCTGCGTTGGCTTTGCCACCATCAAAGGATCGGATACCCCTGCGGATCCTCTGACCAGGTATAAGGAGTGGCTCCATCTGCTGGAGGATGTATTTGGAGAAAAGGGAAAAATGGATGAATTTTTAGCCTATGGGGATGAAATGGTGGGGGAGATTCGGACCACCATTGATGCCATTCCTCAGGAGAATCGTCCCAATGCCATGATTTTATTTCAGCTGAAGGAGGGCGTTCCCCAGGTGGCAGGAAAGGGCGTATTTGGAGATTTCTGGCTGAAAAATCTGGGGGTAGTGAATGTGGCAGAGGAAACCCAGGGCTTTGCCCAGGTAAGCTTTGAGCAGATTTATAATTGGAATCCGGATCTGTTATTTTTAAACGGGCCGGGCATTTCCTCCATCCGTACCCAGGATGTACTGAACAATTCCCTGGAGGGGGCAGATTTTTCTTCCTTGGATGCGGTGAAAAACCAAAGGGTTTACAATACCACCCTGGGAATGTGGAACTGGTTTACCCCCAATCCGGATGCACCTTTGGTATATGCCTGGCTGGCCGTCAAGGCCTACCCGGAGGAATTTAAGGATTATCCTCTTCAGGATAAAATCAAGGAGTATTATTCCAAATTTTATGGCTATGACTTGAAGGATGGAGAAATTGCTGAAATGCTGGAATATTGATGGGGCAAAGGAAGTGTTATGAATCGTTGGATGATAAAAAGGGGAAAATTTTCTCCCGGGGCAGTGGCAGCCATGCTGCTGCTTCCGGTTCTGGCAGGAATTTTGTGCTGCGGTGTGGGAAGGATGTACCTTTCCCCGGGTACAGTGCTGTCCACCATGGGCCAGGTGCTGCGGGGAGAGGCCTATGATGCCCAAAACTATGCGGTGATTTTTAACCTGCGGATTCCCCGGATTATTATGGCTGTTGTGGTGGGAAGCGGACTGGCCTGTGCCGGTGCCGCCTACCAGGCACTGTTTTCCAATTCCCTGGCTACGCCGGATATTTTAGGCGTTACCAGCGGC
>CALISX010000065.1 GCA_938041725.1 uncultured Lachnoanaerobaculum sp. | reverse complement strand
CAGGAAAGACGCTGCTGGCAAAGGCAGTGGCTGGAGAAGCGGGTGTTCCTTTCTTTACCATTTCCGGCTCAGATTTTGTGGAAATGTTTGTGGGCGTAGGCGCTTCCCGGGTACGGGACCTGTTTGAGGACGCCAAGAAAAATTCCCCCTGTATTATCTTTATTGATGAGATTGATGCTGTGGGCAGGAGAAGGGGATCCGGCCTGGGAGGCAGCCATGATGAAAGGGAGCAGACCTTGAATCAGCTGCTGGTGGAAATGGACGGATTTTCCCCAAACCAGGGGATTATTGTGGTGGCAGCCACCAACCGTCCGGATATTTTGGACCCTGCTCTCCTTCGTCCCGGCCGGTTTGACAGAAAGGTGGCTGTGGGCAGACCGGATGTGGCAGGACGGGAGGCGATTTTAAAGATCCATGCCAAGGATAAGCCCCTGGGAGAAGATGTAAATCTTCACAATATTGCCAGAACTACTTCTGGTTTTACTGGTGCAGATTTGGAAAACCTTCTCAACGAGGCGGCCATTCTTTCCGCCAAGGGAAACCGGGGCTATATTACCCAGGAGGATATTGAAAGCTCCTTTATCAAGGTGGGGATCGGGACGGAGAAACGTTCCCGGATCATCAGTGAAAAGGAGAAGAAAATCACCGCTTATCATGAGGCAGGTCATGCTATTTTATTCCATGAGCTGGAGGGGGTAGGCCCGGTGCATACCATTTCCATTATTCCCACCGGCATTGGTGCGGCAGGTTACACCATGCCTCTGCCGGGAGAGGACCAGCTTTTCCACACCAGATCCAAAATGATTAATGATATTATGGTAAGTCTGGGAGGAAGGATTGCAGAGGAGATTGTCTTTGGGGACATTACCACCGGGGCCAGCGCAGATATTAAGCAGGCCACCTCTGTGGCCAAGTCCATGGTGATGGAGTATGGCATGAGTGCCAAGGCGGGGCTTGTGAATTACGGCAATGAAGGGGACGAGATTTTTATCGGACGGGATTTCGGACAGACAAAGTCCTACAGCGAGGAGACGGCCAGTATGATTGACGAGGAAGTACGAAGCATTATAGAAGAGTGCTATAGGAATGCCAAGGAGATTATCCTAAAGCACAGAGATGTGCTGGATAAGGCCTGTACCCTCCTTTTGGAAAAGGAAAAAATCGGATATGAAGAATTTGAGGCGCTGTTTACATGAACAAAAATGCAATCTATAGCGACGAAACGGGAGCCTTCCTGACCCCTTTGGCAGGGGGGAAGGTACGCATTACCCTGCGGGTGATGGAAGGAGATAAGAGCCGGATCTATATCATGGTTGAGGGAAAGCCGGAGGCTGCCATGGAATTAAGCCATAAGGACAAATACTTTGACTACTATTCCCATGTGGCAGAGGTGCAAGAGGGATTTCGATACGGTTTCCGGCTTTCCCTGAACGGAAAGGACACCTTTTATACTCGTTTCGGCCAAAGTGAGGAAATTCGAAGGGACGCCTGGTTTGCCTGTATGCCGGAGTTTGATACGCCGGACTGGGCCAAGGGGGCGGTGATGTACCAGATTTTCATCGACAGGTTCTGCAGAGGAGATGAAAGCAATGATATTGTGGATTACGAATATATTTACATCGGACTGCCAGTGCAGCATATCGAAAACTGGGAGGAATTCCCTTCCAATTTTGATGTTGGGTACTTCTATGGAGGAGATCTGGCAGGAGTTATGCTAAAATTGGACTACTTAAAGGACTTGGGGGTTGAGGTGCTATACTTTAACCCTCTCTTTGTGTCTCCTTCCAATCATAAGTATGACACCCAGGATTATGACTATATTGATCCCCACATCGGCAGGATCATCAATGACGCAGGAGCAGTGCTTCAGGAAAATGACACCACCAATGCCGGGGCCACCAGGTATATCAAGAGGGTGACCGATCGGGAAAATCTGGAGACCAGCAATGCTCTGTTTGCCCAGCTGGTGGAGCATGCCCACAGTCTGGGGATCCGGGTGATTATTGACGGGGTATTTAACCATTGCGGATCCTTTAACCGTTGGATGGATCGGGAGGGCATCTACAAAAGAGCCTATCCCCAGGAGGAGGTGGGAGCCTTTTGGTCGGAAAACAGTCCCTATCGGAATTATTTTAACTTTGTGGGGAGCAATTACGATGGCTGGTGGGGGCATGACACCCTTCCCAAGCTGTATTACGAAAACAGTGAAAAGCTCCAAAAAGATGTGCTGCGCATTGCGGTCAAATGGATCAGTCCTCCCTTTTGTGTAGACGGGTGGCGGCTGGATGTGGCGGCGGATCTGGGGTATTCCCCGGAGTTTAACCATGCATTTTGGCGGGAATTCCGCAAAGCTGTAAAGGAGGCCAATCCCCAGGCCTTGATCCTGGCAGAGCACTACGGGGATCCTTCCTCCTGGCTGGATGGAAAGCAATGGGACGGCATTATGAATTATGACGGCTTTATGGAGCCGGTGGGCTGGTTTTTGACGGGGCTGGAAAAGCATTCGGACCGGGCGGATTTCCATTTAAAGGGAAATGGAGAGGCTTTCTTTTATATGCTTTCCAATGCCTTGGCGAAGCTTCCCTATCAATCTCTGCTGGTTTCTATGAATGAACTGTCCAACCATGATCATTCCCGGTTTTTAACCCGAACCAATGGCAAGGTGGGAAGACTGCAAAACCTGGGATCAGCGGCGGCTTCCGATGGCATCCGTCTTCCTGTAATGCGTCAGGCCATTGTGATGCAAATGACTCTGCCCGGAGCTCCCACCATTTATTATGGGGATGAAGCAGGGGTTTGCGGTTTTACAGATCCGGACAACCGGCGCACCTACCCCTGGGGGAAGGAGGATCTGGAGCTGATTGAGTTCCACAAATATATGACCAGAATCCATAGAGGCAGTCCGGCGCTGTGCCGGGGCTCCTTTATTCCCATGGAGGGAACTCTGAATCTGGTGACCTATGCCAGGGTTCTTGGGGAGGAGATTGTGATTGTGGTGGTCTACACCGGAGGGGTGAATATTGAGCATCAGGTACCTGTCTGGCTCTCCGGTGCAGCAGACGGAGCTGTGTTTCTTCGAACCATGTATACCAACCAAAAGGGCTATAATGTGGGGAAGGTGGAAGTAGTCAACGAAAGGGGATCCATACGGGTGCAGCTGGATCCGGATTCCTCTGTGGTACTGGTTATAAAGCGGGATATTTGACAGGGAGCTGTACAGGAGGACAGATTTGAACAAACAAACCAAAGAGGGGCTGTTTTCCAACCAGGATTTATGGGTCCTGATTCTTCCCCTGATGATTGAACAGTTTTTGGCCATCTCTGTAGGTATGGCGGATACCATGATGGTAAGCCATGCCGGAGAGGCCGCAGTGTCCGGGGTTTCTCTGGTGGATATGGTGAACAATGTGATCATTGCTCTTTTGGCGGCTTTGGCCACCGGAGGGGCGGTGATCATCAGCCAGTGCATTGGGGCCGGAAGGGGGGAGGATGCCACAAAGGCTGCAGGACAGCTGGAGCTTTTGGCCTTTGTGGTGGCAGGAGCCATTGCGGTGGTCTCCATTGTCCTGGCCCATCCCCTGATTGGCCTTTTATTTGGAAATATTGATGAAGAGGTATTTGCCGCCTGCAAAACCTATTTGATTATCACGGCCATCAGCTTTCCCCTGCTGGCCATTTATAATTCCGGGGCAGCCATATTCCGCAGCATGGGAGACTCGAAAACCTCCATGCAGGTAAGTGTATTGATGAATGTTATAAATATAGGCGGCAATGGGATCTGTGTCTTTGGCCTTGGTATGGGGGTGGAGGGGGTGGCCATTCCCAGTGTGATTTCCAGAGGAGTGGCGGCAGTTCTGATCACCTGGCTGGCAGCCAGGGACAAAACCCGGGTGCATTTAAATATACAGCAGGTTTTACATTTGGACCGAAGTTATATGGGGCGGATTTTATATATTGGGATTCCCTCAGGGATTGAGAATTCCCTGTTTCAAATGGGACGGGTGGCGGTGGTCTCCATTATTGCAGGTTTTGGCCGGGTGGAGATTGCCGCCAATGCCATTGCCAACAACCTGGATGGTTTGGGGATCACCATGGGCAATGCCTTTGGTATTGCTATGATTACTGTGGTGGGCCGCTGCGTAGGGGCCGGGGCATATGACCAGTCCAGGCATTATGCCAAAAAGCTTTTGGGCTGGAGCTATCTTTCCATTATTCTTCCGGCAGTTTTTATTATTCTGCTTCAGGAGCGCTTTTTCGCTCTGTACCAGGTATCTGATGCCACCAAGGAGCTGGCTTCCGCTTTGGTTACCATCCACATGGGAATGGCCATGTTTTTGTGGCCCATAAGCTTTGTACTGCCCAATGCTCTAAGGGCAGGGGCGGATGTGGGTTTTACCATGGGGATCAGTCTCTTTTCCATGGCATTTTTCCGTTTGGGAATTTCGCTGGTTATCGCCCATACTCTGCAAATCGGAGCTTTGGGGGTATGGTGGGCTATGGTGGCTGATTGGGTGTTCCGCGCCTCCTGCTTTGGTCTGCGCTTTCTCAGCGGGAAGTGGTATCATAGAAACACCCTGGTGCAAAAGGAGGAAAGAGAATGAAGCTTGTGGATATGCATTGTGATACCATCAGCGAAATATATGAAAAGAAAAAAGAGGGCAGGGATGTATCTTTGCAAAAGGGGGGCTGTAAAGTCACTGTCCGGGGGCTGCAGGATTCCTGTACCATGCTCCAGTGTTTTGCCATGTTTGTGAATCTAAAAAAGCATAGGGAGGAGGCCTATGCCTATGCCAATGCTCTCATAGATACCTTTGATCAGGAGCTGAAAGAAAATCCTGGCCTTTCGTTGGTGAAAAGCTATGGGGATATTTTGGAGAACCAAAGGCTGGGAAAAATCTCAGCCATGCTGACTTTGGAGGAGGGAGAGGTGATTGAGGGAAGCTTGGAAAAACTAAAGGCCCTGTATGACCGGGGAGCCAGAATGATGACTTTAACCTGGAATTATGAAAATTCCCTGGCCTTTCCCAATGAAGTGAAGGTGGATTCGAAGGGCCGCTTTTATATGGTGCCGGATACCACCCGGGGCCTGACAAAGAGAGGCTTTGAGGCTGTGGCCTATATGCAGGAGCTGGGTATGGTGGTGGATGTGTCCCATTTAAGTGACAGGGGAATTTTTGATGTGCTGAAGATTGCAAAAAAGCCCTTCGTAGCCAGTCATTCCAATGCCAGAGCCATGGCATCTCATCCCAGAAATCTTACGGATGAGATGATTCGAAGGATGGCGGAGGGGGGCTGTGTGGCGGGTTTGAATTTTTATCCGGGATTTTTATCGGATCATTTTACCGGGAGAAAGAAAATTTCCTATGTGGAAGATTGTATCTCTATGGTAAAATATATGCTAAGGGTGGGGGGCAGCGATTTTCCAGCTTTGGGGTCGGATTATGACGGTTTTGAAGAAGAGCTGGAATGGAGAGATGCCAGTGGGACCCCGGTTTTAATAGAAGCTATGGAAAGAGCAGGGATCCCAGGCGCCCAGATTGATAAAATCACCCATGAAAATGCTCTGCGGGTCCTTCGGGAGACCCTTTCTTAGAGAAAGACTGGTTTTATCAGTATTTCCCAGACAGTGTATGAAGACAGAAGGAGGTATGGTATGGTGATTCGTTTGCTGATTTTGGTGGCTTTGGCAGGCTTTGCCTGTTTTGTATTTGCAAAACACGCCTATATGGAGGATAAACCTGGAGAAGGCTGCGGATGCGGATGCGGCATGAAAGAGGATCAGGTGATGGAGGCTTTGAAAAAGAAAAGGGAAGGAAAATGACATGAAGACAGCGGTGGTATTGGACAGCAACAGCGGACTGTCCCAGGCCCAGGGAAGAGAGGCAGGTTTTTTTATTCTTCCCATGCCTTTTTCCATTGATGGGAAGGAATACCTGGATGGGGTTAATTTATCTCCGGAGGATTTCGTAAGATACCAGAGGGAGGGAGCGGACATTGTCACCTCCCAGCCGGCCCCCGGGGATATTATGGCCTTTTGGGATGATATTTTAAAAACCTATGACAGCATCATCCATCTGCCCATGAGTTCTGCTTTGTCCGGCTCCTGTCAGACAGCCAATATGCTTTCCCAGGAGGAGCCCTATTTAGGAAGGGTTTTTGTGGTGGACAACAAAAGAATCTCTATTACCCAGATCAGTGCAGGGCAGGATGCCAAACAGCTGGTGGAGGCAGGGCTTTTGGGTGAGGAGATCAAAAGCCGGTTAGAAAAGGCAGCAGGGGAAGCTTCTATTTATCTTACAGTGCAGGATTTAAAGTATCTCAAAAAGGGAGGCCGCATCACCCCCATGGCAGCAGCTTTGGGCACTCTTTTGAAAATCAAGCCGGTGCTGCAAATCGGAGAGAAAAAAATTGACGCCTTTGCCAAGGCCAGAACCTTAAAGCAGGCCAAATCCATTATGGTGGAGGCCGTTCAGGAGGACTTGAAGGGGAGACTTTCGGATCCGGAGGGAAAAAACTGCCGGATTATGGTGGCCCAGTATGAGGCGGAGGAGGAGGCAGCGCTTTTTGCCAAGGAGCTGGAAGGCGTGTTTCCCGGCTGTCCCCATATTTCCGTGGTGAGCCTTTCCCTGTCTGTAGCAACCCACATCGGGCCAGGTACCATTGCCATTGCAGCGGCCAGAAGGATTGCTCTTTGAAGGGGAGGATTCGGGCCTTTGTACGGGAAATGCTGCTGCCCATCAACCTGCGGTTCCTGCTTACCATGATCTGCTTTGGATTTGGTATTCTGCCTATGCTGATTTTCGGAGCAGTGACAGCCAAGGCCAATATGCGGGCCCAGATCAAGGCCCGGCAGGTGGAGGTGCAGTCCAAGGGGATGATGCTTAGCGATAAGCTGTCCAGAGCCCGGTATTTAAGCGGGCCGGACAATGCCCTTTTGAATGCAGAGATTGAAACTCTGGCAGATGTGTACAATGGCCGGATCGTGATTATCAATAAGTCCTTTGTTACCATTAAGGATACCTTTAATATTTCCACAGGAAAGATCAATGTGGCGCCGGAAATCATCAAAACTGTGGGAGGGGAAAATACCAATCTTTACAATGAGAGAAAGCTGTATATGATACAGACTGTGCCTATTTATGATATGGAGAGTACAGACAGCATTGAGGGAGTGCTTCTTTTTATTTCCTCCACGGAAAATATCAAGGGTTTGTATGAGGGGACCCGGGGGGCACAGGTTTTCTTATATTTCACCCTTTTTGCCATTATTTTAATCCTAAGTGTGGTGATTTCCTATTTTATTCTCCGTCCCTTTGTGCGGCTTCAGGACGATCTTTCCAATGTGGGATATGGAAATTTTGATACCAAGATTCAAAGTGATACCTATGAGATCACGAAGTTTTTATCAGAAAAAATCAATGCCACTTTGACCCGTCTGGCTGCTGTGGATAAGTCCAGGGAGGAGTTTGTGGCCAATGTGTCCCATGAATTAAAGACTCCCATTACCTCCATCCGGGTGCTGGCGGATTCCCTCATGGGTATGGAGTCGGTGCCCAATGCCTTGTATGCGGAGTTTATGAATGATATTTCTGATGAAATTGACCGGGAGGCCAAGATTATTGATGATCTTTTGTCTTTGGTAAAAATGGATAAGTCTGCGATGGATCTGGTAACGGAGCAGGTGGACATAAATCAGCTGATCAAGCAGATCTTAAAAAGGCTGCGGCCCATTGCAGATAAAAGAAATATTGAGATTACCTTTGAGTCGGTTCGGGATGTGGTGGCAGATGTGGATGAAACCAAGCTTTCCCTGGCCATTAACAATCTGATTGAAAATGCCATTAAGTACAACAAGGAAGAAGGATGGGTTCGGGTAAGTGTGGATGCGGATCACAAGTTTTTCTATATCAAGGTTATGGATTCTGGGGAGGGCATTCCTCCGGAATACCAGGATCTGATCTTTGACCGGTTCTATCGTATTGACAAGGCCCGGTCCAGACAAACAGGGGGCACGGGACTGGGGCTGTCCATTACCAGAAATGTGGTACATTTGCACAATGGTATTATTAAGGTGTCCAGCAAGGAGGGAGAGGGAACGGTATTTACGGTGCGGATTCCTTTAAACCATGTGAAAAGGAGGAATGATGAAAAGTAGGACAGTCTGGTTGTGGATCCTTCTTTTATTCCTTTTAGCAGGATGCGCCGGAAGGCAGAAGGGGAGCGGAACCCTGGGGGAAAATGAGTACAATATCTATTACCTCAATACCCAGTTGAATCAGCTGGTGGCGGTGCCCTATGAGGCCCAAAGTGCCCAATGGGATATAGACGGCTTGATCACTGAACTGATGGAACAGTTTTTAAATGTACCGGCGGATGTGGAGGCGGTGAGCGCTCCAGGGGACCGGGTAACCTATATTGAGTTTACCCGGGAGGAGTCCATTGTCTATTTGGACTTTGATACCAATTACCAGAGTATGTCCCCTGCCAGGGAGATTTTGACCCGGGCCGCCCTGGCAAAGACCCTTACCCAGATAGAGGGGGTGGAATCCATCAGTATTAATTCCGGGGAGCAGCCTCTTTTGGATGCCTATGGCAATGCAGTGGGGCTGATCACCGGCGGGGATTTTATCAACAGCATCTCCAATATCAATGCCTTTGAAAAAGTCACGGTGAACTTGTATTTTGCAGATGATACAGGACGGCATTTAAAGCTTGAGAGCAGGGAGGTGTTCTATGATGTGAATTCCTCCAACACATCTTTGGAAAGGCTGATTATTGATGAGCTGCGGAATGGCCCGGAGGTTTTGGGCCTGAAGGCCACACTGCCCCATGAGGCCAGGGTATTAAATATCACTGTCAATGAAAAGGTTTGCTATGTGAATTTTGATGCAGGCTTTATGGAGGGAGTACCGGATGTAATGGATTATATTACCATTTATTCCATTGTGGATTCTTTGCTGGAGCTGCCCTCTGTGAACAAGGTGCAGATCATGGTAAATGGTTCCACTGATGTTACCTACAATACCATTTCTCTCCAAACCTCCTGGGAGAGAAATCTTGACTATTTAATTGAGGAGTAAAGTTGAAAAGACCTGGTTTATTACTGATCCTGGCCGGCATACTTGGAGAGCTGCTGGGACTTTGGATTGGATGGCCGGTTCTGGCGGGAATTCTTTTGGGGATTTCTGTCCTTGCTTTTGGAGCGGTAAGGAAAATACCGCTCCCCTTTCTAAAACATCCCAAGAAGTTTTTGCTTTCTTTTTATTTCTTTTGTTTTTTGCTTTTGCTTTTTTCATTTCGCTTACAGGGGGAGAAACACCGGGCCCAGGGTTTTTGTGCTGCCTTTCCCAGGGGAGAGGAGTTTACCGGGGAGATTCTGAAGCTGTGTCAAAGGGAAACAGGGTTAGAGATTACCTGCAAAGGAATCATACTGTACCTGGACTGGGAGGGGGAGGAGATACCCCTGGCTCCGGGAAACAGGGTTTTGTTCCATGGCAAAATCCAGCCCATTTCTCCCGGGGGCAATCCCGGGGAATTTGATCCGGCCTCCTACTATGCTGCCAAGGGGGTGTATTTTTCCATGAAGGTACGCCGATTTGAAATTCTGGATACCAGGAAACATCCCATAGCCTGGGGACTGTTTTGGCTGCGGCATTCTTTGGGCCGCAGACTGGAGAACATTTTCCCGCCTTCCCAGAGCGGGATTTTACGGGCAATGCTTTTGGGGGACCGCTCCCATTTGGATAAGGAGGTCTATGGGCTGTATCAAAGAAACGGCATCGCCCATGTGCTGGCCATCAGCGGCCTTCATGTATCCTTTGCAGGACTTTTGGTGCTGCTTTCTTTGAAAAAAGGTCTTCGGGCAGGATTTTCCGCTTCTCTTTTCGGAGCCTTTGGGTTCTTATTGTTTTATGGAAGCTTAACGGGCTGGAGCGTCAGTGTGATGCGGGCGGCAGGGATGATGAGTTTGTTTTTTCTGGCCCAGCTTTTGGGACGAAGCTATGATCTGCTTACAGCTCTGAGTGTTTGCGGATCTGTGGTGTTGTTTTTGTCTCCCCTGGAGCTGTTTGGGCCGGGTTTTCTCCTTTCCTTTGGAGCAGTGTTTGCCCTGGGAGGTCCGGTATCCGGGATTGTAAAGGTCTGGGGAGCCAAGGGGGCGCTGGAAAAGGCTTTGGCTGCAGGCTTTTTCCTGCAGATGTTTACTTTGCCCCTGATGCTGTACTTTTTCTATACCTTTCCTGTATATTCTATTTTGTTAAATCTATTGGTAATTCCCCTTCTTAGCTATGTTATCGGTTTTGGTTTTTTAGGTCTGTTGGGCAGTTTTTGGGGAGAGGGGATGGGGAGGTTTTGCGGTGCGCTTTCCAGCCATATGCTCACCCTTATGGAAGCTTTGTGCCTGGGGACCCAGTCCTTGCCTGGGAATCAGTGGATTTTTGGCCGGCCTGCCCTTTGGCAGATAGGGGCCTATTATGGCCTGTTGTATCTTCTTTACAGGGGCTTTATCAAAACCAAAAAAAGAGTTCTATGGGTCTTCTCTCTTCTGGCCCTATGTCTTTTGCTGCCCCTGCCCAAACCCCGGCGCATTGTTTTTTTACAGGTGGGACAGGGAGACGGGATTTATGTGCATACCGGAGGAGAGAATATTCTGATTGACGGAGGCTCTACCTCCAGGGATGACCTGGGGGAGGGAGTGCTGGCCCCCTTTTTAAAAAGCCAGGGTATTTCCCGCATCCATCGGATTTTTATTACTCATTCAGACCAGGATCATACCAATGGAATTTTGTATTTGTTAAGCCAGGAGAAGGGAATCTCCATTGGGGAGATTTACCTGCCCATCCAGGCGAAGGAAGACCCCGATTATGCTTCGATTCTTTCCGGGGCCAAGGCCCGGGGCTGCCGGGTGCATTATCTTCAGGCAGGGGACAGATTGAAGATCAAAGAGGTGGAAATCCGCTGTGTTTCTCCAGGGCCGGGAAGCATCCCGGAGGCAAATGAACAAAGTCTGGTTTTAGTATGGGACTGGGGAGACTTTACAGGAGTATTTACCGGGGATGCAGGGGAGGAAAGTGAAAAGATCATTTGCGAAAGGTACCCTTTGGAGGAGGCGGATCTGTTAAAGGTGGGGCACCATGGATCCAAAACAGCCAGCAGCCGGGCATTTGTACAAATGCTCTATCCCAGGCTGAGCGTGGTTTCCTACGGGAAGGGAAATTCCTAT
>CALISX010000064.1 GCA_938041725.1 uncultured Lachnoanaerobaculum sp. | reverse complement strand
GGGATTCCCTAAGGCTTACCACCTCAGGAAAGTGCAGCAGTCTGGAGGCAGTCAAGTCATTGGGAACCCCCAGCTCCCTTTCCAGCTCCTTAGCATAGCGGACATACTTCCCGGCCAGATCCCGGTTGAGGACCAGATCTATTTTCTTCCCCCCATCCTCCTCCAGGGCAATATATACATCCACTTTGCCTCTTTGCATATATCCTTTTAAAACCTCTCGGATATCCGCCTCAAACGCTTGAAACCGTCTGGGCATTTTAATATTCAGATCCAGGTAGCGGTGATTGACGGATTTACATTCCACAGAAATCTTCTTGCTGTCAGCAATCTCCTCGGCTCTTCCAAAGCCGGTCATACTCCTTGTCATGGCATACTCTCGTTCCTCACAATGCATCAAACATTGGCTGTTTTCTCGTGCTATTATATAGTCAAAAAACCCTCAAGTCAATGAAGGAAGGCAATTCCACGCATATGCAGGAAACCGGCAAGTGGAATCATCCACTTGCCGGTTTCCTGCATTCATTGTTGGGAGCAAAACTATAAGCCGGGTTCTGTATCTGACGGTCATCTATCTAATCCGCAATGCGGCTTAAGCGACGTACCTGAATATCGGACGGGCAGCCCAATTCTGTTTGTCTTGCTTTGGATGGGGTTTGCACAGCCCTGTATGTTGCCATACAGGCGGTAGTCTCTTACACTGCCTTTTCACCCTTTCCATTTCTGGTGGTTGTTTTCTGTTGCACTTTCCTTAGAGTCGCCTCCACCGGACGTTATCCGGCATCCTGCCCTGTAAAGCCCGGACTTTCCTCACCTGTTATGATAACAGCCGCGACCGTCTGTTTTACTCCTCCCACACTGTACCACAATCGGCCCCGGTGTGCAATAAGCTTATATAAATTTTATAGGATTGCTTCCTCCATATACCCGGATGGCAATCCCCGGATCCAGGGCTTTGACCCTTTTTTCCATATCCCGGATAAAAATATGCTCCAGTCCATAGTGCCCTGCATCTATGATGCAAAGTCCCTCTTCAGCCGCATCCAGTCCCTCGTGGTGGGAGATATCCCCGGTAATCAATACCTTTGCTCCTTTTTGTATGGCAAAGGCCTTCATCCCCCTTCCAGACCCCGGTGAGACAGCTACCCTTTGCACAGGCTCTTGAATGCACTGACTGCCAAAAACCACCAGCCCCTGCAAATCAAAGCGGGTCTTTACAAGTCCTGCCAGTTGGGAAAGGGTAAGGGGCTTTTGTAATTCCCCCACTTTTCCCACCCCTATGTTTTCTCCCTTCTCATCCACTCCGGTCTCCTCCAGAGGTTCCCTATGGGTTAAATCCAGTCTGTCTCCAGCCAGATCCGCCATACACCCGGGGGCAATATCATAATTGGTGTGCATGGAAATCACCGCTATATCAGCAGCCAAAAGCTTTAGAAGCTTTTTCCCAAAGGGAGTCTCATCCGTCAGCCGTTTCACCGGTGAAAACAAAACAGGGTGGTGGGTCAGAATCAAATCCGCCTTAGCCTTAAGGGCTTCCTCCACCACCTCCCCCGTGGCATCCAGAGCAATAAAAATCCTTTGGATTTCCTTTTGCCCCCTTCCCAGTAAGAGCCCGGCATTGTCCCAGTCCATGGCCAGGTGCAGGGGCATCTGTTTCTCCAGCGCCTGCAGCAGTTCAATACATTTCATCTAAACACTCCTTGATTTCCCGAATATTTTGTTCTATTTCCTCTGCCTTTTCCCTTTTAGAGGGGGGAAAGCCCTGCAAAATCTTCTGCTGTTTTACCAGCCTGTTTTCCAGGTATTCCCGCAGCACAGGGTCTCTTTTTTCCACCAGGTATCTGCCGTATTTTTGATACCGCACCTTTGGCAAAGGAACAGGGATACCGGTGTACACGGCCCGGATAATGGGATAAAACTTTCCCTCATCCTTTACCATCCCCTCCTCTTCTATCACGAATCCCTGTTCCCACAGGTATTTGCGGCATTTTTCCCACCTGGTATGGGGAGAGAGCACAAAAAAACGGGTATGGGGAAAATGCCTCCTGCCCTCTTCTAAAATCCGTACAATCAGATCCCCTCCCATTCCCGCAATTAATATGGTCTGAACCGCCCCGGGCGTTAGGGCCCTTAGCCCGTTGGAAAGCCCCAGGGTAATTCTTTTTTCCAGGCCGTACCTGATAACATTTTCCCTTGCCCTTTCTAAAGGCCCCGGGCGAAGATCCAGGGCAAAGGCCCTTTGAATCCTCCCCTTTTGCAGTAAATAAATCGGAATATACCCGTGGTCCGTGCCAATATCTGCCAGGCTTTCTCCTTTGATATATTGGCAAATGGCCAAGAGTCTGGGAGAAAGCTTTATGTCTTCCCTCATTTAATCCAAAAAATCCTTTAATCGTTTTACTCTGGAGGGATGCTTTAATTTCCGCAGGGATTTGGCTTCAATCTGGCGGATCCGCTCCCTGGTAATACCAAAGATTTTTCCCACCTCCTCTAGTGTCCTGGGGCGTCCGTCCTCCAAACCAAAGCGCAGCATAATCACCCTTTGCTCCCGTTCTGTCAAAGAAGAAATGATCTCCAGCAGCTGGTCATGCAGGAACAAATCCATGGCGGAGTTCACCGGAATCTTGGCATTTTGGTCCTGTAAAAAATCTCCCAAATGGGTATCATCCTCATCCCCAATGGGGGTTTCCATGGACACCGGCTCCAGGGCGATTTTCATGATTTCCCGGACTTTGGATTCGGGGATTTCCATCACCTCCGCCACCTCCCTGGGCTTTGGTTCCCGGCCCAGCTCCTGTACCAGACGGCGCTGGGTTTTGATTAAACGATTCATGGTTTCCACCATATGCACAGGAATACGGATGGTTCTGGCCTGGTCTGCAATGGAACGGGTAATGGCCTGGCGAATCCACCAGGTGGCATAGGTGGAAAATTTAAATCCCTTGGTATAGTCAAATTTTTCCACCGCCCGCAAAAGTCCCAGATTTCCCTCCTGGATCAGGTCCAAAAGATGCATCCCCCGCCCCATGTATCGTTTGGCAATGCTTACCACCAGTCTGAGATTGGACTCTGCCATACGCTTTGCTGCATAATCCCTTTGGGCAGGATCCGGAGACATAAGCATTTTAGCAATGCTGGTTTCCTCCTCTATGGTTAAAAGAGGGATATTTCCGATCTCCTTTAAATACATCTTCACCGGATCTTCAATTACAGTCCACTCCTCTGGGCTGTTCTTCAGATCCAGATTTAAATCCTCCAGTTCCTCTTCATTCAGCTCCTCCTCCAGATCCTCCTGATCCAGCAAAAGCTCCTCCGAAGTGTCGCTTAAATCCGGCTCCCTTAGCTTCTCCACCGTGGTATGCCTGTGGATTTTCATACTCCTTTCCTTTTCTTTCTCTGTCCCTCTCTCCATGGTCAGGACACAGCTCTCCCTTACTCTCCCCTTCATACTGCCTCCTTGCTACAGCTCAATACGGAGTTTCTTCAGACGGGCCTGCTCTTTAATAATTTCCTGCAGCTGGGCAATACCGGAAGCCCTGCGGCTTTTTCTATCCAAAGCGGCCTGCTTTAACCTTATGATGATCTCTGAAACAGCCTTTTTTTTCTCGTCCTCATTGATGTCTGTACCCAGGGAAGTATTCAAAATCTTTGCAATGTTTCTCCGTGTATTCTCGTCCTCCAAATAGTCATCCATAATGTCTGTCACCCTGCAGGTTCCCTGCTCCAGACGGGCAAATACCTTCTTTGCCACCTCCTGATACAGTCCCTCCTCAAAATCCTCCGGCCCGATCCACTCCTGTATCTTGGAAAATGCCTCCGGCCTCTCCATCATCCAGGTGAGAAGCATTTCCTCCGGTCTGTCCCCTTTTTGCTTTTTCCCCCCTCTCTCCCGGGGCTGGGGAGGCTGCTGAACACCATAATCCCGGCCCAGGGCATCCACCAGCCGGGTCATAGCCGAAGAATCAATCATTATCTGCCGGCAGACTGCCTGCAGATAATTTTCCCGCTCCAAACGCTCCGGTATATCCGCCAGACGCCTGGCAATTTCCCTGTAATACCTGGTCCTTTCCTCCGGGTCCTCCAGGGAAAAATCCTGCTTTAAAATGTCTATTTCCCAAAGGAAGGCATTCTGGGCCTTTTCAATCCGTTCTTCCAGCTCCCCAGCTCCCAGGTTTTTCAAGAATTCATCCGGATCCTTATGGGGGGACAGGGACAATACCCGGGCGGAAATCCCCTCCTGCTTTAAAATGGGCATAGCCCTTTTGGCCGCCGCCACCCCCGCCCCGTCAGAGTCATAGGTAAGAACAACCTTTTTTACATAGCGGGACAAAAGCCTGGCATGGTTTGGAGTAAAGGCAGTGCCCAGGGAGGCTGCAGAATTGATAAATCCCGCTTTTTGCAGGGCTATCACATCCATATAGCCTTCGCAAAGGCGCATATAATCCTTTCTGGCGGTTTTGGCAAAATTCAAGCCGTAAAGATTTCTGCTTTTGTCAAATACCGGGGTTTCCGGGGAATTGATGTATTTGGGCTGTCCCTCTCCCATCACCCGCCCTCCAAAGCCCACCACCCGGGCGTTGCTGTCAATAATGGGAAACATCACCCGGTTAAAAAAACGGTCTCTGGCTCCCCGGGACTCCATCAGCACCAATCCGCTGTCCTTCAGCAGATCGTCCCCGTATCCCTGGGTCCGCAGAAATTGGTACAGATCCTGGGGGGTTTTATTGGAATATCCCAGACCAAAGCGGGTAATATCCTTGGGGGTAAGACCCCGATTCAGAAAATATTCCAACGCCCTTTTTCCAGAGGGTAAAAAAAGCTGCCGGTAAAAATAGGTTGCCGCCTGCTTATTGATCTCCAGGAGAGCCATTTTCCTGTCCCTGGCTCTTTTCTCCTCCCCGGTCTGGGAGGGGGCCGGAAGGGCCACCCCTGCCCGATCCGCCAAAAGCTTCAGGGCCTCGGAGAAGGAAAGATTCTCATACTGCTCAATGAAGCTGAATACATCCCCC
>CALISX010000063.1 GCA_938041725.1 uncultured Lachnoanaerobaculum sp. | reverse complement strand
TATCACTTCTATGGGGTCAGCGCCTCCACCAGCGAGGAGACCGCTGAATGGTCAGTTCTCTGGCAATTTCACAGCAGCGGTACAAATTGACCAGATCAAAGGTTTCCTCATTGCCGCAGATTTGCAGTACACTGTCTGCAGAGGTATAGACAATCATGGCTCCGGAGGCTGTTTCCTCTTCCCCCAGTTCCTCCAGAATCTCTGTTCCGCTGGCAGCCTTGTTTCCAATTACTTTTTTGCCACAGCGCTTTTCCAGCTCCTGGATCAGATCCTTTGGAAATCCAGTATCCGTAAAGGTGATAAAGGGCTGAGTGGTTTTGATTCCCATCATCTCCCAATGCCCCGTCATGGTATCCTTCCCCCTGCTGGCCTCCTCCAGTCTGGCATATTTTCCCATGGGGCACTGTACTCCAGCCTCCCCTGGAACGGGATGAAGATTGTACATCCCCAGATTTTTTAAATGGGGAATGTTTAAAATCCCCTCCCGTTCAATGATATGGCCAAAGGTATCGGTTCCTGCATCTCCAAAATCCCCTGCATCTTCCATGGCTCCCATACCTAAGGAATCCAAAACCACCACAAATATTCTTTTGAACTTTTTATATTTTTTCATAGCACAGCCCTTTACTCCCATGGGGTTTACTTATCATAATAGGCGGATTCCACAATCTCTATGGAGGCGCTGGTTCCCAGTCTGGTGGCCCCTGCCTCCACCAAAGCCTTGGCAAATTCCTTATCACGGATGCCGCCGCTGGCCTTGATCCCCATGGAATCTCCCAGGGTTTGCCGCATCAGGGCCACATCCTCCAGGGCTGCTCCGGACTTGGAAAAGCCTGTGGAGGTTTTGACAAAATCCGCCCCAGCCTCTCTGGCCAAAAGACAGGCCTTTACCTTCTCCTCTTTTGTTAGCAGGGAGGCTTCAATGATTACCTTTAACAGGGCTTTGCCGCAGGCCTCCTTGACCTGCTTTATATCCTGCAAAACCGCCTGTTCATCTCCATCCTTCAAGGCCCCCACATTGATCACCATATCGATTTCATCGGCTCCGTCCGCCACAGCCCCTCTGGCTTCAAAGGCCTTGGCCTTGGTGGACATGGCCCCCAGGGGAAAGCCCACCACAGTACAGATCTTTACATCGCTGCCCCGCAGCCGTTCCGCCGCAAAGGAGGTATAGTAGGAATTGACGCACACAGAGGCAAAGCTAAAGGCCATGGCCTCATCGCAGAGCGTTTTGATCTGTTCTTTGGTTGCTTCCGGTTTTAACAGGGTATGATCAAATAATTTTACACTTAACATATATGCCTTTCCTAATCCAATGTATATACAGTGCCGTACCTGGCTTCAAATTCCGCCTTATTCTCCGGCACCGAGATTTCTCTGGAAATAATCTTTGCCTTCACATCCTCCACTGCCTTTAGGGTTTCTTCAGATAAATTGCTGGTGGTAGGGGCAATGTCTACCCCTGCATCCTCCAGGCTGTAGATTTTGATCCCGGAGGTAAATTCTCCCTGCACCACCGCCTTTGCCTCATCAAAACAGGCATTGTCCACCCGCTTCATGGCAGAGGTAAGGATGGTTTCCGGGGCCACCTGGGACTGATCCGAGTCCGCTCCAATGGCCCAGATCCCGGATTCTTGACAGGCTTCAATCACCCCCAGACCTGTGCCTCCTGCAGCATGAAAGATCACATCCGCCCCTTTGGCAATCATACCTGCAGCAGCGTCCTTTCCTGCCTTTGGATCCGCAAAGCTATTGGCATTGGCCTGCTGCACCACCGCCTGGGGATTGGCATCCATTACCCCGGCTAAATATCCGTATCCAAACTCATGCATACTGTCTGTGGCCATACCCAGCACAATCCCCACATTATTGGTTTTGGTGGTAATCCCTGCCACATATCCCGCCAAATAGGAGGCCTGGGCCTGTTCAAACATGAGAGAAGAAACATTAGGAAGATTCACCCCGGAATAATCCACAATGGCAAATTTTACCTCTGGATTGCTTTGGGCCTCCAAGGCCATGGCATCTGCCAGGAGATACCCTGCACAAATAATCAAATCATATCCCCCGTTGACAAAGGTTTCCAGATTGGGGAAATAATCCTCTTCAGTTTCGGACACCAGATACTCCGCTTGAATTCCCAGCTCATCCTGGGCCCGGATCAGTCCCTCCCAGGCGGATTGGTTAAAGGAGCCGTCATTTATTCCCCCCGCATCCATGACCAGACCGATTTTAAAGGCTCCGGGAGCCTTGGTTTCTGTCTCCGGTGAATCGCTTTTTCCAGAAGCAGCATCGGACCCATCCATGAATTCTTCTGCCTCCCGGCCTGGTATCAAAGAATTGCCT
>CALISX010000062.1 GCA_938041725.1 uncultured Lachnoanaerobaculum sp. | reverse complement strand
TTCCCTCAATGGAGATGTTGTTGGAATCGTACAGCACAATCAGCTTATGCAGCCCCAGGGTGCCGGCCAGAGAAAAGGCCTCGGAGGAAATACCCTCCATCATGCAGCCGTCTCCTCCCAGCACATAGGTGTAATGATCCACCACGGGAAAATCCTTTTCATTAAATTCAGCTGCCAAATGGGCCTCTGCCATAGCCAATCCTACAGCCATGCCCATACCTGCCCCCAAGGGCCCGGTGGTGGCCTCTACCCCTATGGTATGGCCGTATTCCGGATGTCCCGGTGTCTTGGAATCCAACTGACGGAAACGCTTAAGATCCTCCATCCCCAGTTCTCCATAACCAAACAAATGAAGCAGGGAATACAAAAGCATGGAGCCATGACCGGCAGACAGGATAAAGCGGTCCCGGTTGACCCAGGCAGGATTCTTGGGATTGTGGTTCATATGCCGGGCAAAGAGGGCATAGGCCATGGGGGCGGCTCCCAGAGGCAGTCCTGGATGACCGGATTTTGATTTTTCAATGGCATCGGCACAAAGCACCCGAATGGTTTGGATGGATCTGCTGTCAATAGGATTCATGTTAAGATTCTCCTTTTAAAAAATAACAATTCAAACAGGCTGTTCCAAAGGAAAGGCTGCATCAATCAGCTTTTTCCTTTGGAGGAAAGAAAAATTTTTCTTTCAATTCCCCACTATTTTATATAATTTCTCCAGGATAATCCAGTCATATTTTTGAAAAGTACGAAAACACAAAGGGATTGCAAAAAAAGGTTCCATCTGCTAGAATAGTTACGTTGTGGATTTTTTTGCAGTTGTGGTGATTCGCCAACGGGCAAATCATATCCGTTTATGAAAAGGAGGTGTAACCATGGCAAAATGTTCTATTTGTGAAAAAGCTGCCCATTTTGGAAATGCAGTAAGTCACTCTCACAGAAGATCCAACAAGATTTGGAGAGCTAATGTCAAGTCGGTCAGAGTAAAGGTAGATGGCGGTACAAAGAAGATGTATGTATGTACTTCCTGCTTGAGATCCGGCAAGGTGGAGCGGGCGATTTCCGGAAGCGCGAAGGCGTGATCGGGGAAGAGAGAGAAATGAGCCGGGGGGCATGGCGAGGGAATCGCATGCCCCCTTTTT
>CALISX010000061.1 GCA_938041725.1 uncultured Lachnoanaerobaculum sp. | reverse complement strand
AATTGTTTCCTCCTTACTTGTGTTACAGGGAGCGCTCTTTATCGAGCGCTCCCGTTTTTGTTGGAGGAAAATGTCCGGATTTTTTAGAAAGGAGGTAGCCCTGGGTGACGGAAAAACAAAAAAGATTTTGTGATGAGTACATAATTGATTTAAATGCTACTCAGGCTGCTATTCGAGCCGGGTATTCTCCACACACAGCAAAAGATATAGCTTCACAAAACTTAGCAAAACTCAACATTTTAGCAGAAATTAACAAGAAATTGGCAGAAAGATCCAAGCGCACAGGTGTAAATCAAGACAGGGTGGTTCGTGAGCTGGCAAAAATTGCATTTGTAAACGCCGCAGATGTAATTGACGACAGAGATGCAACAGTTAAGCCAACGGCAACCAATGATGACCGTGCCTGTATCCAATCTGTAAAGGTTAAAATCATGGATGGTGATAAGGGAAGCATGGAAGAGAGGGAAATAAAATTGGCCGACAAAGTGAAGGCACTGGAGTTGCTAGGGAAGCACTTGGGGCTGTTTAAAGATAAGCTGGAAGTTTCTGGAATTGAAGTAGAGCAATCTAAGTTGGACGATCTGATTCGGCAGATGAGAGGGGGTGATGGTTCCTCATGAGTTCAGAAAAATTGATTTTGTCGGACAAGTATAAAGCGTTTCTTCGGTGTACTGCACCGGTTGAATTTCTTGAGGGTACTTAATCACTGCAGCAGGGAAAACAACGGTAGGACTTTTTAAGTTTATACTAAAAGCTGCTGAGAGTACAAAGAAGCTGCATATCCTTGCTGCGAAAGATACAGGCACTGCAGAAAAAAATATTATAAACAAGGATCTGGGGATCCTGGACGATTTTGGAGCATTGGTAGAGTACAACGGCAATGGCAGCAAAGACGATAAGATTCCTCATATTGTTCTCCATGCAAAAGGAACTGACAAGATCATCTATATTCTGGGCTATGGAGACAGACAAAAGTGGCAGAAAGCCCTGGGAGGACAGTATGGCTGCTTGTACATTGATGAGATTAATACGGCGGATATAGACTTTGTAAGAGAGGCAGCTATGAGATGCGATTATTTGATGGGGACGTTAAACCCGGATGATCCTTCACTGCCAGTGTATAAGGAATATGTCAATTGCTCCAGGCCTCTGGCAGAGTGGAGTAGCCAAACACCAAATGAAATATTAGAAGAGCTTAAGGAGGAACCAAAGCCTGGATGGGTCCATTGGTTCTTTTCTTTTTCAGACAATTCGGGACTTAGTAAAGAAAAGCTGGAAATGATTTTGGCAAACACCCCGAAAGGGACAAAGATTTATAAAAATAAGATACTTGGTTTGCGTGGCAAAGCTACAGGATTGATATTTATAAATTTTGAGCGAAAAAGAAACTGCATCCCTATTGAACGAGCCAGGGAATTTCATTTCAAAAAGTTTACAGCCGGTATGGATACCGCATACTCTTCCAAAAGCCCGGATACAATTGCAATGGTTTTTCAGGGCATTACAGAGGACAGAAAACTAATTACCCTGACGGAGAAAGTATATAACAACGCCGATAGGAACATTCCACTGGCACCCTCTGATATTGTTGTGAAGTTCATAAGGTTTTTAGAGGAGTGCAGGAGCAAATGGGGACTGGCAAGAAATGTATTTATAGACAGCGCTGACCAGGCCACTATTACTGAGCTTAAAAAGTATAAGCGGCTAAACAGTTCCATCTACGTGTTCAATGACGCTTACAAAGCAATGAAGGTTATAGATCGGATTAATCTTACGCTGGGATGGATACAACAAGGGAATTATTTGGTTTGTGACACTTGCCGGGAGCATATAGCTGAGATG
>CALISX010000060.1 GCA_938041725.1 uncultured Lachnoanaerobaculum sp. | reverse complement strand
TGGAGCAAAAAAACCACAGCTATGCCCTGCTGGGACTGGGCTTTTCCGCTCTGGCCCTGTGGGCCTTTGGTCCGGAAAGGTTTTTGATTCCTGCCATGGTGCTGATTACCATTGCCCTGCTGTTGTTAAAGAAAAGGGAGGAAGGAAAGGATGCATAAGGTGGATATTCATGCCCTGGTACTGATCCTTGTCATGTCCTTGGTTACCATTTTGCTGCGGTTTTTGCCCTTTTTGTATTTTGAAAAAAGAAAGACCCCGGAGAGTATAGTGTATCTGGGGAAGGTTTTGCCCTATGCCATTATGGGCATGCTGATTGTATACTGCTTGAAGGATGTATCCTGGACTTCCGGAAGTCATGGGCTGCCGGAGATCCTGGCCATTGTCTTTGTGGCAGGACTCCATGCCTGGCGGAAGAACGCTTTGTTAAGCGTTGGCCTGGGAACGGTGTTGTATATGGTTTTGCTGCAAAGGGTATTCCCATAGAAAAAGAGAAAGATAGATGAGAAGTATTACCATAGAGGAGGTGCTGGCCCAAGAGGAGGCCTGCATCATAGATGTGCGCCAGGACTTTGCCTTTCAAAGGGAAAGTCTGCCGGGGGCTAAAAACATCCCGGAGGAGGAGCTGTTTGCGAGGCTGGAGGAGCTGCCCAAAGACCGGCCGGTATATTTGCTTTGTGCCACAGGGCATAAAACCGAAGAACTGGCCCGGCAGCTGCAGGAAGCGGGGTATGATGCCTGGAATATTTCCGGGGGTTTTGAGGCCTATGTCAAGAAGGAGCTGGCAGGATTTTTACAGGAGGAAAAAAGGGCCAGAACCAAAGAGATTGAACGGAGTATCATCAAAAAATTCCGAAAGTCCATTTGGAAAAAGTTCACAGCAGCCATTAATGCCTATGACTTGATCCAGGATGGGGACCGGATTGCAGTTTGCATCTCCGGAGGGAAGGACTCCATGCTTATGGCCAAGCTTTTTCAGGAGCTCTACCGCCATGGAAGGCAGAACTTTTCCTTGGTTTTTTTGGTGATGGATCCCGGCTATGACAGGGCAAATCACGAAAGAATCCTGGAAAATGCAGAGATTTTGGATGTCCCCATTACAGTGTTCCATTCCTCCATTTATGACATTGTGGCAGAGGATGAAAAATCCCCTTGTTACCTTTGCGCCAGGATGCGGCGGGGCCATCTGTATGCCAAGGCCAGGGAGCTGGGATGCAATAAAATCGCCCTGGGGCATCACTTTGATGATGTGATTGAAACCATTGTGATGGGAATGTTTTACGGGGCCCAGGTGCAGACCATGATGCCCAAGCTCCCCAGCACCAATTTTGCCGGTATGGAGCTGATTCGTCCCCTGTACTTGATCCGGGAAGCGGAGATTATTCACTGGGCCAGGTATAATTCTCTGTACTTTATCCGCTGTGCCTGCCGGCTCACGGACAACTGCAATCTCTCAGAAACCGGGGATGCAGGCTCCATGCGGGGAGAGGTAAAAAAAATAATCCGGCAAATGGAGGAGAAAAATCCCTATGTTGCCATGAATATTTTCCGCAGCATGGAAAATGTCAATCTAAATACGGTAATTGCCTATAAACAAGATGGTGTAAAACATTTTTTTACGGAAAACTATAGTCAAAGGCTAAAATAATAGGGGCTGCTGTGTGGACGTGTATGGCGGGGCTGCCTGGTATGGGCGTTAGATAATAAAATCATTTCCCGGATCTTCCACAATGAGGTCGGCAATGGTGATACCGGAAAAATAGTCGTGAATCATCCGGGAGAGACGCTTCCACATTTCAATGGTACGGTATTCGCTGGTGCGGTACATGGGCTGGGTATCCTGGATATCTAAAACCAGGTTTTCCTCTGCCACCTCCAGTACCTCCCCCACGGTGTATTCTCTGGGATCCTTTAAAAGCCTGTAGCCCCCTCCCTTGCCCCGCAGTCCCACCAGCATCTTGCTTTTTACCAAAATCTTAATGATACTTTCCAGATACTTTTCAGAAATATCCTGTCTTTTTGCAATGTCCTTTAAGGGAATAAAGTCTTCGGCCTGATGCTCTGCCAGATCCAGCATAACCAGAAGGGCATAACGCCCTTTTGTGGAAATTTTCATTTTGATCTCCTGTTTTTTATAAAATAACTTGTATTTTTTATATTCCTATTATACCATGTGTTTTATAGGTTTTGCAAGGGGGGGGCAATGTCCCGCCCTGTTAGCAGCACGGGAGCTGCCTCGCAGCGGAGTGCT
>CALISX010000059.1 GCA_938041725.1 uncultured Lachnoanaerobaculum sp. | reverse complement strand
AGGTCATCAACAGCAGCAAGGTTACAGACCACCATGCGGTGATCCCGACAAGGGAACTGGTCAAGGCAAAGAATGCGGAACTGTCCCAAGCAGAATCAGATGTGCTGAAACTGGTAGCGGTTCGATTCATGGCTGCAGTCGGAGATCCTTGCCGGTATGAGGAAACGGTATTGTCCCTGACATGTGCCGGTGAAACCTTTACTGTGAAGGGAAAGGTGATGCTGCATCCGGGCTGGAAAGCCATCACAGAGCATTTTTATCCGGCGAAGGAAAAAGATGCAGGGGCAATCCCGGATTTGCAGGAAGATGCAATACTGCCGCTTGCCAGCGCAGAGGTCAAAGAAGGCAAGACGAAACCGGCGCAGCACTTTACGGAAGGCTCCCTCCTCCATGCCATGGAAACTGCCGGTGCAGAGGATATCCCGGACGAAGCTGAGCGTAAAGGACTTGGGACACCTGCGACCCGCGCAGGGATCATAGAAAAGCTGATCAAGCGAGGCTACGCATGCCGTTCTGGAGATAAGAAAACAAAGGTCATTCTGCCGACGGACAAGGGAGAATCCCTGATTGCCATTATGCCTGAAAAACTGAAATCCCCCATGATGACGGCGGAATGGGAGCAAAAGCTCCTGCAGGTGGAACGGAATGACTATGACGCAGGACGCTTTATGGATGAGATCAGCGCATTTGTCCGGGAACTGGTGGATACTGCGGAGGTAAATCCTTCTGTGATCTTTGAACCGTCCTATCCAAAGAAATGGAAGAAAGGCGGCAGGAGAAAATGAAGCGGTACCATTACACCCTTGCCGAACAGGAAACGATCATCAGCTGGGATAACGAACTGGATGAAGCAACGGTTTATACCTTTGACCGCCGCCTGATCAGCAAGCTGAAGGCGCTGGCGGCGAAATATCCGGAGCATTATGTACTGCTGGATAAGGGAATGCAGCGATCTGTAACCTACCGGGTGCCGAAACGCTGTATCGGCATCCGGCCTCCTTACAGCGATATGAGAAGAAAACAGTAGGCCGAGGACGCAAAAATCCACGGCTTGCCTTTTGATGGAAAGGATAAGAACGAAGATGAAGATTTTTAAATGGGATGAGATCAATGGCCGGGACGAGGGAACGAAGATGGAAGCATTCCTCACGGCAATCAATGACACGTTTGCGATCTTGCAGCTGAAAGAGGGCGAGGAAACCAGACCGATGCGGTTTATCTCCTACGAAGCCCTGCAAAGAAGCGGTATGCAGCCGGAGATCGACCGTTATGAACTGGTCTATGTGGCACCGCTTCTCCCCTATAAGGATCAGAACACCATGCTGGACAGCATTTATGAGAAATTCAACATTGCGCACCCGGCGGACTTCCATGGTCACAGCCTTTCAGTCAGCGACATCATAGCCATCCGCACGAACGGTCAGATATCCTGTCACTACGTGGATTCCATCGGATTTAAGGAGCTGCCGGAATTTTTGAAGCCGGAAAACTATCTGAAATATGCGGAAATGTCCATGGAAGATGATTACGGCATGATCGACGGGATCATTAACAACGGGAAGGCTCCGGCACTACAGGAGACAGAACAAAGGGAATCTATTCTGGAGAAGCTGAAAGCAGCCAAGGAGCCGCCGTATCTTCCGAGAGCGGAAAACCGAGAAAGGAATATCGAATGAAGACCAGATTTACCAAGGAAGAATCCATGCTGATGATGCTTTACAATCCGGGCAGCCGGGAGGGCCTTATCCGGGAGCTTGCCGGCATGAAGGTGCAGCTTGCCCCGGAGGAGAAGAAGCTGGCCAGACTGACGGACAAGGTGATCGGAAAGCTCAAGAGCATGGATGATGAGACATTTGAAGGACTGGATTTGTATCCGGATTAAGATGAGGAGGCCGGAATGACAGGAAAATATGAGTTTTATGCGCAGCTTGCCGAAGAGACGGCAAAGCACATCACGGGAAGCAGGGAGGCGTGGAAGGGATTTCTGACCACATCTGCCCGGCTTTACAAATATCCTTACGAAGATCAGCTGATGATCTATGCCCAGAGGCCGGACGCGACCGCCTGTGCGGAATATGATCTCTGGAATGAGCGTATGCACCGCTATGTAAAGCGCGGCTCCAAAGGAATTGCCCTGCTCGATCATCAAAGAGATTATCCGCGGCTCCGTTATGTCTTTGACGTATCGGACACGGGTACCCGTTGGAACTCCAGGGAGGTAAACCTCTGGACGATGCAGGACGGATAC
>CALISX010000058.1 GCA_938041725.1 uncultured Lachnoanaerobaculum sp. | reverse complement strand
TTGTGTCCTTGGTTGTTTGTGAGGTTTTGTGTTTTGGTGGTGGGTTTGGTGAAAGTAAACAAGTCCGGGGTGCAGGAAGTGAAGGAACGCCGGTTTAAGATTCAAAGAGGAAAGGCGGTTTTGGAACAGGAGCAGCCGGAGTAAAAGGAAAGAAATCCTGAAGAAAGGGTTCTCTTTGGGAATCTGCAGCTGTCTGTATGGGGCGGTGATGTTTTCCTGGGGGCAGCCATCAGTGTTTTTTAAAAGAGAGGAGGCGTTGTGTCATGGAAAAATTGGGAACAGTGGAAAGCACGTTATTTGTACCTTTGCTGGGCAGAATCTATGCCAGTGAAAATTTTCCCGGTATACTGCTGGATGAGAAGGCCAAGGCTTTAAAACATAAGATTCCAAAGGATATGGCCGGAAGGGGAAAGCAAAATCAATATACCTTTCTAGCCTCAGCCTCCCGCAGCGCCAATATGGACCGCTTTATCAAAGATTTTCTACAGAGAAACCCAGAGGGGGTGATTGTCCAGCTGGGCTGCGGCCTGGAAACTGCTTTTTTTCGGAATGATAATGGGAAAACCATGTGGTATGGGGTGGATCTGCCGGATGTTATAGCATATAGAGAAACCCTTTTGCCTGCTTCAGACAGGGAAAGATATATTGCCGGAGATGCCTTCTCGGATACCTGGATCACTCTCATTCGAAAGGAAGCCGGGAATGTGCCCCTTTTGGTGACGGCCAGCGGACTGTTTTACTATTTCCAGGAGGAAAAGGTCATTGGTCTTTTACAAATGCTTTCATCCTATGGCCCAGTGGAGATTGTTTTTGATGCTGTAAACAAACAAGGCATGGGTATGATGCGCAGAAAATGGATGAAGCAGGTGGGACATGGAGAGGCAAAGATGTTTTTTTATGTGGATCAGGCTGCTGATTTGATCCGGAAGATGGGGAGGGAGGCCCGTCTTTTGGCAGAGGAACCCTATTACAGCCATATTGATAAAACAGGGCTGCATTTTCTGACGAAGATCAGTATGGCAGTCTCTGACCGGATGAATATGGTGAAGATGGTTCATTTGGGGCTGGGGGAAGGATAAAATGAGGGGGAATGGAAAAAACCATAAAAACCAGCATGGATGGAGCACTGGTATTGAGAAGACATGGATTGTTTTTTAAGGTGGAGGAAGTTCTTTTAAATGACCTCCTGGATTGATGAGAGAGAAGGGATTTCATGCTGGGTCTGTCCGGCAGC
>CALISX010000057.1 GCA_938041725.1 uncultured Lachnoanaerobaculum sp. | reverse complement strand
TTGTATTTTGTTCTGTTTTGCAACTCCGATTTTAAGTTGTATTTTGTTATTATCAATATTTCACTTCAATGTGCAACTCCAAAGGATGCTGCCAAGCCCATTCTATCAAACTTACAATCGTTGTCAATGCTTTTATAAAAAAAGGATAGATACATGGTGTTGATCCGTCGGCATGGAGGTTTATTTGTACAAGATAAATCCCGGTTTCATCCCGGTTTTCTGAACACTCTTGCAATTTATACACAAGTGTGCTATGCTCCTGTTGTACATAAAAAAATAAAGTCTTCAGGGCAGGGTGCAATTCCCTACCGGTGGTACAGCCCACGAGCCGCAAGGCATGATTCGGTGAAACTCCGAAGCCGACAGTATAGTCTGGATGGAAGAAGATAGAAGCGCAGAATAGATAAGTTGTTTTGTGTCCGTGAAAGTTGCTCTGGGATGTTTTCTACATTCCAGAGTTTTTTGCACAAGGTCACATATATGTTTCGGTCTTGCCCTGAACCATTCGTTCAGGGCTTTTTCTTTTGGAGGCAACGGTATGAATGACGTAGACTATATGAAACTGGCCTTGCAGCTTGCCCAAAAAGGCTGCGGTTGGACAGCTCCAAATCCGATGGTAGGTGCTGTGCTGGTAAAAGATGGCCAGATCATCGGGCAGGGCTGGCACAAAAAATATGGGCAGCCCCATGCGGAGCGCAATGCCCTGGCATCCTGCAGGGCTGATCCCAGGGGAGCAGTCATGTATGTAACCTTGGAGCCCTGCTGCCATTATGGAAAGCAGCCTCCCTGTGTAGATGCAATTCTGGAATCCGGCATCCGCCGGGTGGTGGTAGGCTCTGGGGATCCCAATCCCCTGGCAGCGGGAAAGGGCATTGCGGTTTTGCGGGCCCACGGGGTGGAAGTGACTGAGAACATCCTGCGGGAGGAATGTGATGGGCTGAACCGGGTATTTTTTCACTATATCACCACCAAGCGTCCCTTTGTTTCCATGAAGTACGCTATGACGATGGACGGGAAAATCGCAGCATACACAGGAGCATCTAAATGGGTCACGGGAGAAACTGCCAGAAACCATGTTCAGCAGCAGCGGCACCGGTTCAGCGGCATCATGGTGGGCGTGGGAACCATTTTGACGGATGATCCGCTGCTCACCTGCCGCATGGAGAATGGGCGAAACCCCATCCGTATCATCTGCGACACTCCCCTGCAGACGCCGCTGCAGGCCCGGGTCATTGTCACCGCAAAACAGGTCCCCACCATTGTGGCAACCTGCTGCTGTGACCCGGAGAAACAAAGGCCGTATCAACAAGCCGGATGCCGGATACTTTGTCTGAAGGAGAAAAATGGTCATGCAGACCTTACACAGCTAATGGAGCGGCTGGGGCAGGAGCAGATTGACAGTGTTTTGCTGGAAGGCGGCGGGACGCTGAACTGGGCTGCATTGGAAAGCGGTATCGTTCAGCAGGTCCAGGCATATATCGCCCCGAAGCTGCTGGGGGGAAAGGATGCGAAAACCCCTGTGGAGGGCATGGGGGTTCCCTCTCCGGATGCGGCATTCCGGCTGAAAAACAGCCGATTGGAAGAGCTGGGTGAAGATTTTTTGATTGAAAGCGAGGTGGAGTATCTATGTTCACAGGGATTGTGGAAGAAGTCGGAACCATAAGGAATATCAAGCATGGACAGCATTCCGCTGTGCTGACGATTCAGGCAAAGACTGTTCTGAAAGAAACCAAAATTGGGGACAGCATTGCCGTAAACGGCATCTGCTTGACGGTTACCCGGTTATTCTCTGATGGCTTTTCGGCAGATGTTATGCATGAAACCTTGAACCGTTCTGCGTTTGCGCAGCTTGCCATTGGATGCGCTGTCAATTTGGAGCGTGCCATGCCGGCCAACGGACGCTTTGGAGGACATATTGTAGCAGGCCATGTGGACGGTATCGGACGTATTGCTAAAATTCGAAAAGACGATACTGCTGTCTGGTACACCATTCACGCAGGACCGGACATTCTGCGCTATGTGGTCGAAAAGGGGTCTGTCACCATTGACGGCATCAGCCTAACGGTGGCGGCGGTGGATTCCATGGGATTTTCTGTGTCCACGATTCCCCATACTGTCAGCAAGACAAACCTGTGTCAGCGGCGCCAGGGGGACCCGGTTAATTTGGAAACCGACATTGTGGGTAAATACATTGAAAAACTCCTGTGTCCGGAGAAAGAAAAACAAAATACACTGACGAAAGAAATGCTGCTTCGATGCGGCTTTTGATAAGGAGATTTTATGATAAAATTTAATACCATTCCCGAGGCTTTGGAAGATTTGAAACAAGGAAAAATCGTTCTGGTAACAGATGATCCTGACCGTGAAAACGAGGGGGACTTTATCTGTGCTGCTGAATTTGCCACCACCGAGAATATCAACTTTATGGCAATCCACGGCAAGGGGCTGATCTGTATGCCCATGTCAGAAGCATTTGTCCGAAAGCTGCAATTTCCCCAGATGGTACAGCATAATACGGACAATCACGAAACGGCATTTACAGTATCCATTGACCATATCTCCACCACTACTGGTATCTCCGCTGCAGAGCGCTCCGTGACGGCCATGGCCTGTGTAGCGGATACTGCAAAGGCGGAGGATTTCCGCAGACCAGGCCATATGTTTCCTCTTCTGGCAAAGAAGAACGGTGTACTGGAGCGCAACGGCCATACCGAAGCAACGGTTGATCTGTGCCGTCTGGCGGGCCTGAAAGAATGCGGCCTGTGCTGTGAGATCATGAGAGAGGACGGCACGATGATGCGGACCTCAGAGCTTGCAGAACTGGCCGAAGGCTTTCAAATTAAATTTATTACCATTCGGGATTTGCAGGAATACCGCAAGTGCCACGAAAAACTGGTTGACCAGGTGACCGAGGTCAATATGCCAACGAAATACGGAGATTTTAAGGCATACGGCTTTGTCAGCCGCCTGAACGGAGAGCACCATGTGGCACTGGTAAAGGGTGACATTGGCGATGGAAAGGACGTGCTGTGCCGTGTTCATTCGGAATGCCTGACGGGTGATACATTTGGCTCTCTGCGCTGCGACTGCGGCCAGCAGCTGGCTGCCGCTATGACACAGATTGAAAAAGAGGGCCGGGGCATTTTGCTCTATATGCGGCAAGAGGGCCGGGGCATCGGCCTGATCAATAAGCTGCGGGCCTATGAATTGCAGGAACAGGGCATGGATACCCTGGAGGCAAACCTTGCGCTGGGGTTCCATGGAGATGAGCGGGAATATTCTATCGGTGCGCAGATTTTGCGGGAGCTGGGGGTCAAGAGCCTGCGCCTGCTGACCAATAATCCGGATAAGGTGTATCAGCTTTCCGAGTTTGGGCTGGAAATATCCCAGCGTGTTCCAATCCAGATGACAGCAACGCCCTATGATTTGTTTTATCTGAAAACAAAACAGGCACGGATGGGACATATTCTGAAATATTAACAAAGAAAGAGGTAACTTGTTATGAAAATATTTGAGGGGAATCTGATTCCTAAAAACATCAAAATTGGCATTGTCGCAGCACGTTTCAACGAATTTATTACATCCAAGCTCCTGAGCGGAGCAATGGACGGCCTTCTTCGGCACGATGTGCGGGAGGATAATATTCATGTGGCATGGGTTCCAGGTGCCTTTGAAATTCCGTTGATCGCATCAAAAATGGCAAAGAGCCAAAAGTATGATGCCGTAATCTGCCTTGGGGCAGTCATTCGCGGCTCTACCAGTCACTATGACTATGTTTGCAATGAAGTATCCAAAGGGATTGCTTCTGTTTCTCTGGAAAGCGGTGTCCCCGTACTCTTTGGCATTTTGACAACAGAGAACATTGAGCAGGCCATTGAGCGGGCAGGCACCAAAGCGGGCAATAAGGGCTATGATTGTGCGGTCAGTGCCATCGAAATGGTTAATCTGATTCGTGAGATGAGTGCCGAGTAAAAATTTTCACAGGCAAATACCATGATTATCATTCAATCAAAAGCATCCAAGCAAGAATTGGAAGAAAGCATCATAGCCTCCCTGCAGCCGGAATCATTCATGGGAAGTATTGAAGGAATAGAAGATGATAAACTTCAGCGGATATGGACTTATTCTTGTAGTGGCGGATTATTTTGGAGGCTTGGTTCTTTTGAGCAGGCTCAGCCCCTGTCTTTTTAAGACGGAAAAGCAACAGTATATTGCTCTATTGCTGTTTCATATTGTTATTACAGGAATCAACTTTTGTTCCTTAAAATATTTGAATCGAAAAGAAGTAAAGCATACAGTGTACGGGCTGAGATTGGAATATGTTGTACTGTTTGTGGGAATTCTGTTTCTTCCGCTGATTATTATGATGTGCAAGGATGTTCTTTATTAGACAGAGCAAACGCCCCAAATGCAGATAAATGCAGAACACAGTTGTATCCCAGGGAAGGGAGACACCGGGAAATACGAACATCCCCAGCCCTGTCCGAAAGGCACGGATGTCTGGGGGTGTTCTGTACCTTTGGGATAATTAAGAAATGTTTTGTAAATCCCTTTCCAGTTTTATGCTATACTACCCTGTAGCAGCTTGACGGCAGGAATGGATATGATATGGGGAATTGTTTCGTGCTATGAAGAGAATACGAATTTTAGATTTTTTTGTACAGCTGGCAGTGGTGATTACCTTTGCCTGGTTTTTGGTATATTCCTTTGGAACAAGGGTGATGGGGGCCGGGGCTTCCATGGCGCCCTTGCTGGAGCAAAATGAACTGGCTTTGATCAACCGGGTGGCCTACACCTTTCATAAGCCCAGACGGTTTGATGTGGTGGCCTTCCGCACCTTTGACGGAAGGCAAAATGTAAAAAGAATTATCGGTCTGCCTGGAGAAAGGGTGCAGATTCAAAAGGGGGTTGTGTATATTAACGGGGAGGCGCTGCAGGAGTTTGCCCAGGCGGCCATGGCGGGCCTGGCCCAGGAGGAGATTGTTCTTTTGGACAATGAATATTTTGTGCTGGGGGACAACCGCCTAAACAGCGAGGATTCCCGTTTTCAAAGCATCGGGAATATATCCGGGGACCGCATTGAGGGGAAGCTTTGGCTGCGCTTGTTTCCCCGGTTTGGATGGATTTCTTAGTTAGGAGAGAACATGGCGGCAATTCAGTGGTATCCGGGACATATGACCAAGGCCAAAAGGGCCATGGAAGCAGATATAAAAATTGTAGACATGATCATTGAAATGGTGGATGCCAGGGCGCCCTTTGCCACCAGAAACCCGGATATTTCCGGGATGGGACAGGGGAAGGCCCGGGTGATGGTTTTAAACAAGGCGGATCTGGCAGGAGAGGCAGGAAACCAGCTTTGGGCAAAACATTTCCAGGATCAGGGATATGAATGTGTGTTCATGGATTCCCGGCAAAAAAACAATATTTCCCTGCTGATGAAAAGCATTGAACGGGCGTCGGCAGCCAAAAGGGAAAGGGATTTAAAACGGGGGATCAAAAACCGTCCGGTGCGGGCCATGGTGGCGGGGATTCCCAATGTGGGCAAGTCCACTTTGATCAATTCTATTTCTGGAAGGGCCATGGCAAAAACAGGAAATAAGCCCGGCGTCACCCGGGGCAACCAGTGGATCCGCCTTAATAAGCAGGTGGAGCTTTTGGATACCCCGGGTATTCTTTGGCCCAAATTCGAAACCCAGGAGGTGGGGGAGAGACTGGCCTTTATCGGCTCCATAAACGATATGATTGTGAATATCCAGGAGCTGGCCATGAAGCTGATTGCCTGGTTTTTACAGGAGGATCCCGGGGCTTTGGAATCCCGTTTTGCAGCCGGGGGGCTGCAGACAGAATTTGAGATTCTGGAGGAAATAGCCAGGAAGTACGGCTGCCTGAGCAAGGGGGGAGAACTGGACATCCCAAAGGCCGGGGGGATTTTATTGAATGAGTTTCGAAGCGGGAAGCTGGGACGGGTCACCCTGGAGCTGCCGGGAAAGGGCATCTGATCAAAGAGAAGGATGCCAGAACATTTATAGAGACAGGCATCTGTAAAGGAGGAAATATGACCCAGGAAAAGCTCCGGCTGGAGCTGGACCGTCTGGAAAAAATGAAGGAATTTGAAAAAAAGTATGCTGCCTTTTCCCGGATTGCAGGAGTGGATGAGGCGGGCCGCGGGCCCTTGGCAGGGCCTGTGGTGGCTGCGGCGGTGATTTTGCCCGGGGATGAGACCTATCTGTATCTGAATGATTCCAAAAAGGTAACCGCCAAAAGGCGGGAGAAGCTTTTTGAGGAAATCACCCAAACCGCCATTGCCTATGGCATCGGAGCGGTGGGGCCGGAGCGGATTGATGAAATCAATATTTTACAGGCCACCTATGAGGCCATGGGGCAGGCCCTGGAGAAGATCCAGCCTGCTCCGGATCTTTTATTAAATGATGCGGTGGTAATCCCCGGGGTCAGGGTGAAGCAGGTGGCCATTGTCCAGGGCGATGCTAGAAGTGTAAGTATTGCAGCAGCCAGTATTTTGGCCAAGGTAACCAGGGATCGGATGATGGAGGCCTATGATCAGCTTTATCCGGAATACGGTTTTTGTGCCCATAAGGGATACGGTACCCAGAGGCACCGGGAGGCACTCTTAAAGCTGGGGCCCTGCCCCATTCACCGAAGGAGCTTTATCGGGAGAATTTTGGCAAAGCCAGGGGAGAAGCTGTGAGAACCAGGGAAAGAGGAAGGGAAAAGGAAACTTTGGCAGTTTCTTTTTTACAGCAGCAGGGGGCGGAGATTTTAGAAAGAAATTTCCGCTCTCCCTGGGGAGAGATTGATATTATCGCCAGGGACAAGGGAGTGCTGGCTTTTATTGAGGTGAAGTATCGAAAAAGTGCAGATTTTGGCTTTCCTCTGGAGGCGGTGGGCCCCAGGAAAAGGGAAAGGATTCGCAAAACCTCTTTGGCGTATTTAACCTGTCATGCCCCATGGC
>CALISX010000056.1 GCA_938041725.1 uncultured Lachnoanaerobaculum sp. | reverse complement strand
CTATGTAGCTGGCAAGCTAAAGCTGCAGCACATTGTACGATGTCCTTTTCTTGATTACCTAACATTGCTAAAATTGAGTTTATATGTAACAAAAATCTCTTCTCTATACTTACTATTCACTATTCAAAGGTACATCTTTTTATGGACATACCAATCTTATTGAGCATTCTTTAAGATTTCATCTTCATCTATAAACCTTCGAATCTTATGCAATAGTTCTTTAATATCTTCCATAAATTATTGTTTTTCTTTATAATCTAAATCAATCAAGGCCTTGGCAATGATTTCCTGGCTTTTTAAGGTCAGAGAATCAGGGTTGTTAAAATAGCGGGAAATCGTGGTTTTGGAAAAATTGGTATATTTTGCAATATCATCAAAGGTTACTTTTTTGCTGTCCATAAATATGCCCTCCATGTTTTGTATTATAACAAAGCAAATGGGGCTTCGCAATGGAAATTAACCGGTTACATCGTTGGGGTATAGATATTTATAACAAAAAGAAAATATAAATTTATGATAAATGATAAAATATAAAAATCATCTTGACATATGAGAAAAGAAGCCTTAAGCTTACAGCAAAGTAACCGGTTACATTACCGGTTATGCAAAAAATGGCGGAAGGAGTAAGTCAAGTGGAAGGGAAAAGAAAGATAAACGCAGAGAAACAAACCATGAAAGAAAAAATGTCCTATATTCGCAAAAACTGGCAGCTGTACTTGTTTTTTTTGATGCCGGCGCTGGTTTTGACCATTATTTTCAAGTATCTTCCCATGGGGGGGATTTTGATGGCCTTTGAGGACTATAATGTGCGTCTGGGCTTGTTTGGCAGCGAATGGGTGGGTTTGGAGTATTTTAGGAGGTTTTTGTCCTCGCCGGACTTTATGTCCTATTTGCTCAATACCCTTAAGCTAAGTCTGTACGGGCTCTTGTTTGGCTTTCCGGTTCCCATTGTTTTGGCTCTTTTGCTGAATCAAATCCGAAGTGTGGGAATCAAGAAAAAAATCCAGCTGCTGATTTACGCCCCCAATTTTATTTCCGTGATTGTTTTATGCGGTATGATCCGTATGTTTTTGTCCCCTGTGGGACCCCTCAATCAAGCCTTGGGAACCACTGCCAACTGGATGACCATGCCGGAAGCCTTTCGAACCATTTATATTGCCAGCGGCATTTGGCAGGGGGCAGGCTGGGCCTCCATTATGTATACGGCGGCGCTGTCCAATGTGAGCAAGGAGCTGGAGGAGGCGGCTACCATTGACGGAGCCAATATTTTGCAGCAGATATGGTATATCCAGCTTCCTGCCATAAAGAATATTATTGTGATTCAGTTTATCCTTTCTGCAGGAAATATTATGAGTGTGGGATTTGAAAAAGCCTATGCCCTGCAAACCGGCATGAATCTTCCCACCTCGGAGATTATTTCCACCTATGTGTATAAAATCGGTTTGTTAAACGGAGATTACGGTTATTCCACTGCAGTAGGTATTTTTAACTCAGTCATTAATGTAATTTTGCTGCTTCTGGTAAACGGGATCGTGTCCCGTTTGAATGAGGGAGAAGGATTATAGGAAAGGAGTCCCTATGAAGGTACAAAAAGTCAAAGCCATAAAAATCAAAAGAAGCTTGTCAGACAGAATCATTTTATGTTTGGGATACACCTTACTGGGACTGCTTTGCCTGGCCATATTGATCCCTCTGGTCTATGTGGTCATTGCTTCCTTTATGGATCCCACTGTGTTAAACAACCAGGGAATCAGCTTCAGTCTTAAGGACTGGACCTTGGACGCCTATCGGAGGGTGTTTTCGGACGGCATGATTTGGCGGGGATTTGCCAATTCCTTTTTCTATTCCATCACTGCCACTGCCATCTCCCTTTTTGTAACCCTGTTGGCTGCCTATCCCATGTCCAAGAAGGAGCTGGTGGGGAGGAAGTTTTTTAACATACTGTTTGTAGTAACTATGTTTTTTGGAGGAGGCCTGATTCCCACATTTATCCTTATGAATCAGTTGCGGCTGGTGAATTCGGTTTGGGCTCTGCTTTTACCCGGGGCCTTTAATGTATGGAATATGATTCTGGCCAGAACCTATTATCAATCCATTTCCAAGGAAATATGGGAGGCGGCACAGATTGACGGAGCCAATGAGCTGCAGTACTTTTTTCAAATTCTGCTTCCCCTTTGCAAACCCATTATTGCAGTGCTTGCTCTGTGGGGATTTGTGGGAATGTGGAATAGCTATTTCGATGCCATGATTTATTTGAATGATGCCAAGCTTCAGCCCCTGCAGCTGGTACTTCGCTCTATCCTGGTGCAGAATACTCCGCAGTCTGGTATGATTGCAGATATACAAAGTACGGCGGAACTGGCTAAAATGGCGGAACTGCTGAAGTATTCCACCATTGTGGTTTCCAGTATTCCCCTTCTGGTAATGTATCCCTTCTTCCAGAAATATTTTGATCAGGGAATTATGGCAGGATCTGTAAAAGGATAACGAAGATTGGAAGGAGGAGAAGGCAAATGAAAAGAAGGATCAAACAGTGGATTTGTATAGCTCTGGCAGCGCTTAGCGTGGCATCCCTGGCAGGCTGCGGGGAAGTGGCGGTGGGGCAGGCGGATCCCAATCCCGGGACACCTGTGGAAGAGGTAACGTTTCCCTTGAAGGAAAAGGGTCATTTATCCTTTATTACCAATGCGCCCACCAGAACGGAGCAGGATCCTAATAAAAGAACCATCTTTATCCGCTTGGAGGAAAAAACAAATGTGCATATTGATTGGACCTGCTATGTATCAGATCAGTTCGGGGATAAGAAAAACCTGGCTCTGGCCCAGTTCGGTGCCTTGCCGGACGGCTTGTTTGTGGCAGGGATGAGCGACTATGATTTGCTCAGGTATGCCAAGCAGGGGGTTATCATCCCTCTGGAAAATTTGATTGACAAGTATATGCCCAATCTCCGGTCTGTATTGGAAAAGTATCCGGAATACCGGGTGATGTGTACGGCTCCGGACGGACATATCTACTCTTTCCCGTGGATTGAGCAGCTGGGAGCAGGCAAGGAGGCCATTCAGGCCATTGGAGACATTCCCTATATCAATAAAAAGTGGATGGATTACCTGGGACTGTCCATGCCCCAGACCACAGAGGAGCTGGAGGAGGTGTTAAAGGCTTTCCGGGACAATGGAAAGGAATTGCAGCAGAAATTC
>CALISX010000055.1 GCA_938041725.1 uncultured Lachnoanaerobaculum sp. | reverse complement strand
TAAAATATCCCACCTGAATGATTACAGAAAGCACCTCTGCCAGGTAAACCACCCCCACCAGGGCAATGAACACAGGCATTTTGGCTAAAATGGCATAGGAAGCCACAAAACCTCCCAATGCCAGGGATCCAGTATCCCCCATAAATACCCTGGCAGGATACACATTAAACAGCAGAAATCCCAAAAGACTGCCAATCAGCCCCCCTGTAATGGGGGTGATCTCCAGTCCCATCTTCAGACCTGCCGCCAGGAAAAATCCCGCCACTGCAATGGTAACGCTGGCGCACAGTCCGTCCAGTCCGTCGGTGAAATTCACCCCATTGTCGGTTCCCACAATCACAAAGCCTGCAAAGGGAAGCCAAAGCAGCCCCAGGTACAAATACAGCCCCGTCTCCTGGGCACCGGTAAAGGGCAGAAGTATGCCATAATCCGGCTCCCTGTGGTATACATAACACAGAAAAACCGCTGTAATCCCGATTTGCAGCAGCATCTTCTCCATGGACTTTAAGCCTTCTGACTTTTTTTTCAGGATCTTTAAGCTGTCATCAATCCCGCCTATCATACCATATCCCAAAGTAAAAAGCAGTATGGGAAGTACCTGGGGATACTTTTTAAGCAAAAATAAAGAAGAAATTAGGGTTCCTGTTAAAAAGCAGATTCCTCCCATGGTGGGGGTGCCGGACTTCTTCAAATGCTCCTTGGGTCCCTCCTGCCGCACCTGCTGTCCGAACTTAAACCGGTGCAAAAGGGGGATCAGCAGGGGACAAAGCAGGGCCGTGACACAAAAGCCTATAAGCAATGCAATACATGTATCCTGAATCATAACAAACTCCTGTTTCTATCCTTCCGGAGGCTGGGTGCTTACCTCAGAGGTTTCCTCCTCTGCCGTCTCCGGGGCTGTAGGGGCCTCATAGCCTGCAGGCTCTCCCGGAATGGCATCCGGATCTCCCCGATTGGCATCCACCTCCTCCTGAGAGTAGGCTCTGGAGGCAGCGCTTTCTGCCATATGATTGGTGGCAGGATCGCTGATTCCCTCCCTTTGGGTATCTTCTCCCTGGGCCGCCTCCTCTGCGCTGGAATATATATTCATATAGGGCAGCACCTCTGCCATGATTTTAGCAAAAAGATTGCTGGCAAAGGTAGAATGGGCCTGATCCTCCACATGGGGGGTGTCAATCACCACATAGCATACCACCTCCGGATGAACCGCAGGCACAGAGCCGATAAAGGAAACCACATAATTTCTGCTGCCCCTGGGATACTTTTGGGCGGTGCCGGTTTTGCCTCCGATTTCATATCCGGGTACCTGGGCACCGCTTCCCGTTCCCTCTGCCACGGTCCTTCGAAGGGCCTCGTTCATATAGTTGGCAGTGTGCTCGGAAATGGTTTCCCGCACCAGCGTAGGCTCTATATTGCTGGCAGCTGAACCGTCCTCATTTAAAATCTGCTTCACCACATGGGGCTGATAGTAATTCCCTCCGTTTACCACAGAGGAATAAGCCGCCGCCATTTGAACCATGGTGGCATTAAAGTTTTGCCCAAAGGAATTGGTGGCCAGATCCGCAGGTACAGAGCTTTTGGCCCCGTGGATCAAAGCAGCTGTTTCCGCCTCTGCAGGAAGATCAATGCCGGTTTTGCTCCCCAGGCCGAATACCCTTTGGTATTTGTAGAATTTTTCCGCCCCCATGGCTCTGGCAATATCCATCATCACCACATTGCAGGATTCCATAATCCCCTCCTGCACCGTCAGCACCCCATGGCCTCTGCGGTTTACACAACGGATCTTTTCTCCTGCAATCTCCTCAAATCCCTGACAGTTATAGGTTTCACTGCCATTGATGGCGCCCTCCTCCAGGGCCGAGGCCACCGTCAGCACCTTGGCAGGAGACCCGGGCTCAAAGGTGTCGCTTACTGCATAATTTCTCCACCGGCTGCTGAGGGCATTGGAAATCAGCTCCTGCCGGTTTTCCCCCTGAAGCTCTTCTTCAGACAAAAGTCCCGTCAAATCCCTGGGGTTGTTTAAATCAAAGGTTTTGCTGGTGGCCAGGGCCAAAATCTCCCCATTGTTGGGGTTCATAATCAGCACCGCTGTCATCTCCGCCCCCACCTGGGCCTGCCACTCCCCTATATGTCTTTCCACAATCTGCTGAATGGTTAAATCCATGGTGGACACCACTGTCTGGCCGTTAATGGGGGGCTTGATCACCCGCTCCAGGGTGGACTCTTCATTAAGATAACCGCAGCGGCGCCCCTGGGTGCCGGTTAAACTGGAATTGTAAAACTGCTCAATGCCTCCCACACCGTCGGTGCCTCCCTTTGAGGAAAAACCGATGACATTGCAGCCCAGGGTGTTGTAGGGATAGTTTCTTTTATACTCCTCCTCAAACCAAAATCCCGCCACCCTTTGCCCCCCCTTGGCACTGGCATATTCCTTATTCACCTCTTCCATTTTGGTTTCCATAGCCACCTTGGTATCATAGTCCATGCCCATGGTGTAAGGATGATACTGGCTGTCGGCATGCTTTGTCAGGGCGTTCTCCAGCTTTTCTCTGCTGTATCCAAAATTGTCCACCAGAAAGCTGATGGTGGCCTCCCGGTACTTGTCTGGATCCTGGTTAATCTGATAGGGATCCAGCACCAGATTGTATACCTTTTCACTGGTGGCCAGATAGGTTCCGTTCCGATCCATAATATCCCCCCTGCGAAAGGGAATGTTTTGAGAATCGTACCGCTGCTGGCTTAGAATCTTTTTGTTATATTCCACCTCTTTGCTTTTTTGCAAAGTATAGATTTTAATAATCAACGCAAGAAAAGCCAGCATAATTACCAAAACGGCGACTGCCAGCTTATACTGCATGGTTACAGAAAGGATCCTGGCTTTTTTTACCTGGTCTCCTTTCTTTTTTCTGTTTTGCTTGGCATCCAATGTCTTGCTCACCTTCCATCGGCTGCGGCAGCCTCACCCTGCTGCAGGGAGGGGGCTTCCTGGGTTCCCTTTTTGTTCTGAGGAATATCCTCAAACTGTCTTACATACTCGCTGTCTGTTTTCTTATAATGAATCACCTGGTTCTTTCCTGCATACACCATCCCCAGTGCTCTGGCCTTTTGGGAAATGTCGTCCAGGTTTACATAGTTTAACTGGTTTTCCAAGGAATCATTTTCATTTTTCAGCTTAGCCAGCTCCGACTCATTCCTTTGGGTGGTGCGGATCAAGGTGGTAAGGCTGGACTGAACACTGATATAATTCCCCAAAATCACCACCACCAGGGCTAAGGCCCCTGTCAAAAACAACACCTGCAAAGGATTCATTTCCAGAGCCCTTTCCCGGTTCCGGCGCATGTTGAAATTTTCCCGGGCAGACTGGCTTTCCTCTCTGGACTTTTTCTCCCGGGGCTTGGGCTCCGCACACGGTTTGCGCACGGTGTTGCCCTCCACCACCAGTACTTCTCTTCTGACTTCTTTTTCTTTATTCAAAATCTTTTTCTTTGTCCTCATAAGCTTCCTTTCCCCCTATGCTTTCTCAAAAACCCGCAGCCTGGCACTTTTGGACCTGGGATTGTCCCTTTGCTCCTCTTTGGAAGGCACCTGGGACTTCAAGGCCCTCCCACACCTGGGAAACTGCCTGGGACAGGTGCAGGGATTTTCCGCCTTGAAAAAAGCCTGCTTTACCATCCGATCCTCCAGGGAATGAAAGGTAATAATCCCCAGTCTCCCTCCGGGCTTTAAAGCCTTCAGCATATCCCGCAGCCCCTCCCGCAGCACCTCCAGCTCCCGGTTCAGGGCAATGCGAAGGGCCTGGAAGGTTCTTTTGGCAGGATGCCCCCCAGTCAGACGCATTTTCATGGGAATGGCCCCCTGAACAATCTCTGCAAGGGCCAAAGTAGTTTCAATGGGGGCCTTTTCCCTGGCCGCCACAATGTGCTTTGCAATATTCTGGGCAAAACGCTCCTCTCCATACTCCCTGATAATCTGTGCCAGCTCCTCCTTGGAATAGGTATTCACCATCTCCCAGGCAGTCAGAGGATTCCTGTCATCCATGCGCATGTCAAGCCGTCCCTCCCGGCGGTAGGAAAATCCCCTCTCTCCCTGGTCCAGCTGATAGGAGGATACCCCCAAATCCAGATAAATTCCATTCACCTGGGTAAGCCCCAGATTTTCCAAAATTCTTTTTATATTAACATAATTGTCCCGAAGGATGGTAATGTTTTTTTTATAATCCTGCAGTCTTTGGGAAGCCGCCTCTATGGCGTCCCTGTCCTGATCAATTCCGATCAGCCTGCCGGTGGTCAGCCTTTTGGCAACCTCCAGGGCATGTCCCCCTCCTCCAAGGGTGCCGTCCACATAGACACCCTCTCCAAAAATCTGCAGGGCGTCTATGGTTTCCCGAAGCAAAACCGGCTGGTGCTTAAAATTCATAATGATAATCCATTCTTATACATTTCCCCATTTACAACTTAAATTTTAGTCTACCGGCAAAAAAAAAGCAATAAAAAAGCTGTGAAATTTCCATTCGGCTTTCACAGCTGACGGGCCCCCGGATGGGGGCTGAATAGAAGATCTCATATTCCCTTTTTAATTTTACATATTCAATATGCCCACAATTGCCAAAAGCACCATGAAAACCCCCAGAACAATCTGCAGCGTGGCCTTGGGCATCCTGGATTTGGATCTGGTGTAATCCTTGATATTTTGATAGGCTTCCAAAAAATTGTACACCGCAAACAGGGTGAAAATGGTCGGGAAAAACAGCATATGTTCCTGGGGAGAGACAAAGGCCACCACCGTTAAAAGGATAATCAACAGGGATAGTATAATGTGCAAAACCTCCAGCCCGATAAAGCTGGTTCCTCTTCTTTGGTATCCTCCCATCTCAATCCCCCAAAGTAGCCACCATGACAGCCTTGATGGTATGCATCCGGTTTTCCGCCTCCTCAAAAACAATCCCGGCATGCTTTTCAAAAATCTCTTCCGTTACCTCATTGCCCTTGACTGCAGGCAGACAGTGCATGAAAATACTGCCTGGCTTTCCAGTGCGGGCCATCAGGACTTCGTTTACCTGATAGGGAGAGAGCAGAGCCTTTCTTTCTGCTGTTTTTTCCTCCTCCCCCATGGAAACCCAAACATCTGTGTATACAATGTCCGCCCCCTGTATCAGAGAAAGCTCCTCTCCCACCGTTAAAGAAGCCCCTGACTCCTTTCCATAGCCTCTGCACTCCTCCACCAGATCCTCCTGGGGAAACAGGGATTTGGGGGCAGCCATAACGCAGTCAATGCCCATTTTGGTCATGCCAATCATCAAAGAATTGGCCATATTGTTCCTGGCATCTCCCAAATAGGCAAACTTCAGCCCTTGTAAGGTGCCAAAATGCTCCCGGATGGTTAAGAGATCCGCCAGCACCTGGGTGGGATGGTAGTCGTCCGTCAAACCGTTCCATACCGGCACCCCTGCATATGCTGCCAGCTCCTCTAAGACTGCATGGGAGAATCCCCGAAACTCAATGCCGTCAAACATCCTTCCCAGCACTCTGGCCGTATCCTTGACGCTTTCCTTATATCCCAGCTGCAGGTCGGACTTTCCCAGATATTCCGGATATCCCCCCTCGTCCCTGGCTGCCACCACAAAGGCACAGCGGGTTCTGGTGGAGGGCTTTTCAAACAAAAGGGCAATGTTTTTTCCCTGAAGGGAATGGCCGGTTTTATGATTCTTTTTATCCTCCTTTAATCTGGCTGCCAGATCCAAAAGGCCTGTAATCTCTTCCCTTGTAAAATCCTTTAATGTTAAAAAATTCCGTCCCTTTAAATTCATCCTAACCTCCTGATTCTTCTTTGTCTTGCCGCCTCAAACAGTAACACAGAGCCTGCCACAGAGGCATTTAAAGATTCCCCTCCTCCCTCCATGGGGATGTTCAGCCTTGCTTTGGCCAGCCTTTGTAAGGAAGGGGAAATACCCGCCGCCTCATTGCCGATAATAAGCGCCATATCTCCGGACAGATCTGCCTGGTCATACTCTATTTCCCCCTCCAGGCAGGCTGCATAAGAAGCAATTCCTGCCTGGCGAAGGAGGGCTAGCACCTGTTCCAGATCTTCACAGTATACAAAGGGAAGACGCAGCAAAGCCCCCATGGTGGAACGCACCACCTTGGGATTATACACCTCCACACATCCGGTGCCAAGGATCATTCCCGTGGCCCCCGCTGCCTCCGCCGAACGAAACAAGGTGCCCATATTCCCGGGATCCCGCAGGTTTTCCAAAATCAGCAGCCGGTTCGGCCCCTCTTTTTGCAAAATCTCCTCCAGAGTATAGTTTTTTTGCCGCACCAAAACCAAAATGCCCTGGGGGGTTTCGGTGCCGCTTACCTGGGAAAACACCGGATCGGAAAGCACCTGGCAGCCCTTTAACAGTTCCCGGCAGCCCCCCCTTTCCTCTCTGTTCCAAAAGCTTTCGCTTACATAGGTTTCCACCCTGTCCTCTGGTGGGATTTCCTCTGCCATTCGCACCCCTTCTACCACATAGAGGCCGCTTTTTCTTCGCAGAGCACTTTTTTTGATAAAGGCCGAAAGCTCCTTGACTTTTTTATTGGAAAAGGAGCTAATCATGGATCCCCTCCACCTCCCCCAGCCAAAGGGTGGCCAAAGCGTCGCTGGGCATTCTTAAATCCCCCCTGGGGGAGAGGGTAATGCTTCCCACCTTCGGCCCGTCCGGCATGCAGGAACGCTTGAACTGCTGGGAGAAAAACCTTTTGTAAAATACTCCCATCCATTTTTTGATTTCTGCTCCTGTATACTGCCCCTGGAAGGCCTGCTTTGCCATACGGTGGATTTTAAAGGGGCGGAAACCAAACCGCAGCATATAATAAATAAAAAAATCATGAAGCTCATAGGGCCCCACCAAATCCTCGGTAATCTGGGCAATCTCCCCCTCCCTTGGAGGCAAGAGCTCGGGACTTACCGGGGTGGCCACTATGTCCAGGATAATCCTGGCAGCTTCTTTGTTTTCCGTGTGCTCCCCATAGAACTTTACCAAATGCCTGACCAAAGTCTTTGGCACCGAAGCATTCACTCCATACATGGACATCTGATCTCCATTGTAGGTGGCCCATCCCAAAGCCAGCTCCGATAAATCTCCCGTTCCCACCACCAGCCCCTGGTCCCTGTTGGCAATATCCATTAGAATCTGGGTTCTTTCCCTGGCCTGGGCATTTTCATAGGTGGCATCGTGGTTGTTCACATCCTGCCCGATGTCCTTAAAATGCTGTAAAATCGCATCCCCAATGGGTATTTCCTCCAGAGAAGCCCCCAGGGCTTTGGTCAGAGCACAGGCATTTTGATAGGTTCTGTCTGTGGTGCCAAACCCAGGCATGGTAACCCCCAAAATCCCGGCTGGATCCTGGCCCAGCATTTGAAAAGCCCTTTCACATACCAGCAGTGCCAAGGTGGAGTCCAGGCCCCCGGAAATTCCCAGCACCGCCCTTTTGCTTTTTGTATGGGAAAGTCTTTTTTTCAGTCCCATGGCCTGGATGGTCAGAATTTCCTCTAAACGCCGATTCCCCTCTGCATTTTCCTGGGGAACAAAGGGCAAAGGAGGGAACTCTCTCTTCAGGGAATACTCCATAGACCGCAGGGAAAAATCCACAATGCGGTAGTCCGAAGAAAAGCATTCCTCAAAGGTGGTTTGCCGTTTGCGCTCCGCCAGCAGTTTTTCCAGATCAATATCCGATACAATGCTTTGGTTTTTAAACCGGCGGCTTTCTGCTAAAACCACCCCGTTTTCACAAATCAGATTATGTCCCCCAAAAACCACATCCTGGGTGGATTCCCCCTCCCCGGCATTGGCGTAGATATAGGCAGATACCAGCCTGGCCGACTGGCCGGTAATTAAAAGCCTGCGGTAGGATTCCTTTCCCGCCTGCTCGTCAGAGGCAGAGGAATTGATCAGCACCGTGGCTCCATGGAGGGCATGGGATATGCTGGGGGGATTGGCTACCCATACATCCTCGCAGATCTCCCCTGCCACCATAAGCCCCTCCACATTGGTGCAGCGGAACAAAATATTGCTGCCCAGGGGCACCTTCTCCCCAAAGAAATCCGTGTCCACCGGTTTTTCAAAGCCCCTGGCAAAATATCTGGCCTCATAGAACTCACTGTAATTGGGCAGAAAAATCTTGGTAATCAGACCCAGAAGCTGTCCATTCGCCACTCCGGCCGTAACATTATAGAGCTTGCCCTCATGTTCCCAGGGAAGGCCGATGAAGGTAAGCATATCCTTGCCCTTGGAAAAATCCACAAGATGCAGCAAAGCCCTTTTGGACGCCTCCAGCAAAAGCTTTTGAAAAAACATATCATGGCAGGTATAGCCTGTGACAGCCAGTTCCGGGAACACTGCAATCTTGGTGCCCTCCCGCCACTGCTGGCGGATGGCCTCCTTGATTCTTTCCTCATTGTACTCCACATCGCATACCCGCACCTGTGTGGTCACCGCTGCTACCCTTAAAAATCCGTCATTCATTGTTTTCCTTCCCAAAGACCAAATGGCATAAATCCAGATATTCCCTCCAAAAGCCTCCCGCTGTTTCATGATCCTTCAGGGAATCCAGAGCCTCCGCCAGTCCCAGATAGTACTGTCCCTGGCGTTTTTTGTCGGTTTCGTTAAACCGCAGCAAAAAATCATCCCCCAAGAGCAGATAATCCCTGGCTATGTTTCGAATATTGGAAAGCTTATCCCCCAGGGTAATGATTTTTGTGTCCATGTCTTCTTTTTTCATGTTTTCCACTGTGGTCATTTTCCGCTCCAGCCAGGATTTTGATTTGTCCTCGCTTTCCACGGCCACCAACTTGGCCACCCTGGGACCGAATTCCCTTTGGATTTCCGAAAGCTTTACCCTCGCATCCTCCACCACATCATGGAGCACCGCTGCACTGCGCATCTCCTCATCCTCCGTAATGAGGCAGACAATGGAAGCCGCCTCCAAAGGATGGGTGATATAGGGAACGGTGCTTCCCTTTCGAACCTGCCCCTCATGGGCACTGGCTGCAAATTGAATCGCTTTTTTAAATTTTTCAAACATTTTCTCTTTGAACCCCCCTGCCGGGCAGACCCGGCGTCATAAAAATAATATCCCGACACAGCCCTGGCTGCTCTGCAGCCAAGGACATGCCAACCGTTTTTTATAATCCGGGGCTGCATTGTTACTCCAGCATCAAACTTCTTGAAAGTTTACCTCAAGTCTGTTATTCTAGTGTGCAGACGAGTAATCACTGCAACCAAAAAATGGAAAGAGAGGCATTTATGGCAAGATCTCCCAAAAGCATACCCTGGCAGGAGGCAGAGCCTGCAGAACCCGGAAATAAAAAATTACATATTGTATATTATATCCTGGCATTTATAATTGTAAACATGATTCTGTTTTTTCTCATTACTTCCCGCCCCCGGTTCAGTGTCACCATGGTAAACAGCTCCGATGCCAAATCTGTGGATATCCGTATTACCAAGAAGTCCTTCTATCCCTTGAAGAGCTTTTCCTTAAAGCTGGATGAAGAGCCCCTGCCCTATACCAGGGAGGGAAATGTATACACGGCCCACACAGAAAAAAACGGTACTTTGGAGCTGGTGGCTGTGAATTTAAATACCATGAGCCAAACCATTTATGAACGAGTGGACGGGGTGGATGAAACCCCTCCGGAAATGGTGGGACAGGTCACTGCTCCGGGGGTGGTGAATGTTTCCTTTGAGGACACCCAGTCAGATATTGACTTTGAACAGTTTTTTGGCATTGACAGCAATGGACACCGGATCCCTCCGGCTACCTTAAATGCCCAGGAAAACACCGCTACCTTCCGTTTTACCACAGATGCCCTGGAGATCCATATTGCAGATACTGCAGGCAATTCCACCCAGGTATTGTACGAAAACGAAAGGGATATTACTGCTTACAGCACCTTCCCGGAGGGCCGCAGCCAAGGGGCAGGGAGCTCTTCCAAGGCCGCCGAAGAAGAATCCTCCTCCAAGGGCAGCAAAGAAAGCAGCCAGTCTGCAGCCCCCACCAGGGGAGAAAGCCAGACCCCCCCTCCTGCAAAACCTGGAGAAACCGAGCCGGGGGATTATGACACCCCTCAGTAACCCCATGCCGGGGCCTGTTGCCACGATTCATCTGCACCCAAAGAGCCGTGTATGCAAACATACCCGGCTCTTTATCGTTATATGAAAAAAATCTAACAGGGGCAGTGAAACTCAATGCTCCTCCTCCAGTTCCTTTAAATCCTTCCCCTTCAAGGTATACTCCAGCAGCTGGGGAAGCTTTTGGGGATTGCAGGCAAAGCAGGGGATCCCTTCCCTGGAGATCAGCGCTGCCATATGCCGGTCAAAAAAGGGCTCTCCCCCATCCTCAATGGCCAAAAGGCAGACCACCCGCACCCCGCTTTCCTTCATGTCCCGAAGCTTTTGCAAAAGACCCGCCCGGTTTCCTCCCTCGCAAAGATCGGAAATCAGGAAAAAAATGGTCTTTTTAGGATTTTCAATGAAGCTCTGACAGTAACGGACGGACTTTTCTATATCCGTTCCTCCTCCCAGATTAAATCCATATAATAAATCAATGGGATCGGCGCATTTATCTGTAAGATCCACCACATTGGTATCAAAGGCCACAATCCTGGTTTGCAAAGAAGCCATACTGGCTAAAATACAGCTCATAATAGAGGAATAGATGACACTGATCCCCATGGAGCCGCTTTGGTCAATATCCAAAATAATATGATGCTTTCCGGCGGCACTGACTGCAGCCCGCTCAAAAAAATAAAAATGCTCCGGAACAATGCGCTTTAACTCTTTTCGATAGTTTTTTATGCCCCGGGATATGGTGGTTTTAAAATCCAAAGCACTGGCGGAGGGAATGGGAGAATGAGCCCTTTTGTTCAGGGCCGCATGCACCGCCCGGCGTATATCCGAATCCAGCAGTCTGTTGATCTCATCCACAATCTTTTTAATAAACACCCTGGCACTTTCCTTGCTCTGCTTTGGCACCTGGTCCTTTAAAAGCAAAAGGGTGGAGGCCAGGTTTACATTGGGCTCCAGGGTTTCCAAAAGCTCCGGCTCAAACAAAAGCTGCTTTAACCCGCAGCGCTCCATGGCATCATTTTGCACCACCTGGACAATTTCCTTATCAAACAGGGTCCGCACATCCCCCAGCCAGCGGCTGATATTGGGATGGGAGGGGCCTCTTCCTGCCCCCCCTGTTTGGCCAAACTGAAAGGTGGAATTTTGGTTGTATATGGCCTCCAGGGCGTTGTCCATAAGTAAATCCTCCTCCCCAAAGGTATAGGCAGGCATCTTATCAAACTCCCCCTGGCTTTCCCTTCCCAAAATCAACCGCCAGCGCTTGATTTTCTCTTCCAGCTCCATCCTTCCTCCTTAAAAATCATCAAAATCAAAAGCATCTAATTCCTTCAAGACCTCATTCTCCTGGGGATTCAATTCTGCGTTCAGCACATTGGCTGCCTCCAGGGTATCCACATTCCATACTCTGGCCAGATTTTGGGCAATCTGCAGCTTCTCTCCTGGATCATAGGTGCAAAAGGCCCGGCGCAAAAATACCAAAGCCCGTTTAAACTCCTCCTCCCCCAGGGAATCCAGATACTGGCTCAGCCTTTCCCAAAGACTGAGTCTGGCAATCAATAAATAATGCCCCCGCAAAGACAGCCCTTCAAAATAGCCTGCCCCAAACTCTGCCGGAATGCCGTAGGAAAGGCGAAATTCCAGCATTTTCCCTAAAGTCTCATTGGAAATTCTTCCGATCTCCAGTAAAATGGCGGTGCAAAGTCCGGAAAGCTTGTAATTTACATCATCCCTTCCCGCCACCTCCTCCAGCACCTTCAGCCACCGCTCCTGGTCTAAAAAGTCTAAAGAAACCGCCGCATTGTGAATATTGTTGATGGCCTTGGCCAGGTCCAGAGCCATGGCATCATCGCAGCGGCATTCCCCTGGAAGGTTCAAACAGGCCCGCAAAAATAAATATTCCACCAAAGGAACAATGGGGGACTTGTCCACCCTACGGATATCTCCGTATTTATACAGTACCGACAAGGAAAGCAGATTGGACGCAATTTCCTCCAGAGTAATGCTTTCGGTAGCCTGGTTTCTCAAGCTTTGTATGGCATTTTCCAAAACCAAAGGCATACCGCAAAGAAAGGCATCCTCAATTACAGCAGCGATGGAGGTAAGACTGCCATCCCCCATTTTCTCCTTCATGGCAAAGGCAGCGGCCCCCTCAATGCTAAATCCCTTGAGTACCGCCTCCACCAGGGCAATCTCTACCTCAGGGGACCAGGAAAGAAGCCATTTTTCTGACCAGGTGGCATTGTCCTGGCGGTTTCCCAAAAGCCTTCCAAATTCCACCCCCAGCACCCGAAGGCGGTGAAGGAAAAAGGATCGATACAGATCCTGACAAGCCTTATTCTTATCCTTAATATGCAGTCTTTCCCGCAGATCAAGATTCAGCTCTGCATTTACCAGGGTTTTATAGCTTTCCAAATGCAGAGCCTTTAACTGATTGTAAAAATCCGCTTGAATCGAGGTATTTACACTGCCCTCCGGCACAGCCCCCATAACCGTGCCGATTTCAATTTTGGCCATGGAGGTAATCACACTGCCCAGACTTCCCTCCCCCAGGGCGGTGACAGCCCCGTCCTTCACATCCCGAAGAATGGGCCGGCTGCTTCCCCGAAGCCTGGCCAGAGCCTTGGCCAGCTGCAGCCCCTCAATTACCTGGGCGCTGGAGGCAAATCCCCCTGTGGCCCGCAAATCCTTTGCCAACAGGGAAAGATATTTCATGGCGGTGTTTTCCTGGCCTGAAATCAGATCCTCATAGAGCATTTCAAAATACCCGGGTGCCGCATTTCCGGCCCCATAGCCGCCAAAATCCGACAGCCTATAATATGTATAGGGCATCAGGGTGGCATTCACCAAAACCTTGGGCAGCGAAGCGAGAGCCCCCTGATCCAGTCCCGGGCTGTCCAGGATCCCCTGGGAATGGAAGGCACCGCAAACCAGAGCCATCTTCTCCGGAGCAGTCCCCCTTTGGGCATAATCCAACATCATTTGTTTCATATGCCCCTCCCGCACCATATTTCTGGCACTGCCATAGGAGGTGTCCAGGGTGGCCTCCCGCAGCTGTTTCCCATAGGCAAAGGCTGCCTTTTGGTAGTCCTGCCAATGGGCTGCCCCTTCCATCTTCCTCTCCCAAAAGCCATCCATCCCCTCCTCTCCCATCTGTTCTTCAAAGGCTTTATAAAAGGCAGCTTTGGGAGACTCCTTCTCCTCTTGCGGATCTTTCAGGGCTAAAACAACCTCCGAAGGCAAATCGCAGAAATGACATTCCACCCCATGGCGTTTGGCCCAAAGCAGGGCCCTGTACTCCGGAGAATACCTGGCAAAGGGAAACACAATGGTGGAAACCGGAGGCTTCAGGGTATAGGCCATAATGGCAAAGGGGGGCTTCAGCTCCCTTTGATCCATTTGGTCTAAAAAAGCGTCATAATCACAGGGCCCCTCAATCAAAACAAGCTTTGGCTGGAGGGCATCTAAAAACTGTTCCACATAGCAGGCACCGGCAGGGGAAAGATGCCGAATGGAAAAAATATTGCACCCCTCCATATCAGCCATTTAATTTCCTGCACTCTTTATAAAGATCCAGCCAGGAGCTTCCCTTTTTCTTCATGATGTTCTCCAAATATTCCTCCCAAACCTTTTGGTCTGTTCCCTCCTCCTTTACAATGGCCCCCTGGAGGCCCGCTGCCAAATCCCTGGAGCTGACCTCCCCATTGGAAAAGCTTCCGGAAAGGGCCATGCTTCCTGCCAAAAGGGAAATGGCCTCCGCCGAAGAAAGCACCCCAGAGGGGGTTTTTATTTTGGTTTTTCCATCCAGGGTATGGCCCTGGCGAAGCTCCCGGAATACAGTGCAGACCTTTTCCACCAGATCCTCCCCAGGGAGCTTGGCATTCAGATCCAGATTTTGAGAAAGCTGCTGCACTCTGCTGGAGACAATCTCCATTTCCGCTTCCAATGTGGCTGGAGCAGGTAAAATCACAATATTGAACCTTCTTTTTAAGGCGGCGCTCATGTCATTTACCCCCTTATCCTTGGTATTGGCAGTGGCAATCATGGAAAATCCCTTATTGGCCGGAATCTCCATTCCCAGCTCCGGCACTGAAATCCGCTTTTCCGATAAAATAGAAATCAAAGCGTCCTGCACCTCAGGGGCGCAGCGGGAAATCTCCTCAAACCGGGCAATACTGCCCTCCTGCATCGCCCGAAATACCGGACTTTCAATCAAGGCCTCCTTGCTGGGACCATTGGCAATCAGCATGGCATAGTTCCAGGTATAGCGGATCTGCTCCTCTGTGGTGCCTGCGGTTCCCTGGATCACCTTGGTGGAGTTTCCGTTAATGGCAGCGCTTAGATGCTCTGAAAGCCAGGATTTGGCCGTCCCCGGCTCTCCGATTAATAAAAGGGCCCGATCTGTCACCAAAGTGGCAATGGCTATTTCCACAATCCTGGTACTGCCGATATACTTGGGGATGATTTCCTTTTTCCCCACCTTGCCGCCGCAAATATACTTTAGAACCGATTTGGGAGACATTTTCCAGCCTGTGGGCACAGGGTCCTTTTCCTTTTCTATTAAAAGCTCCAGCTCCTCTTTAAAAAGCTCCTCCGCCGGTGCCCGCAGTATCTTTTTTTCTTCCATTATCCCTTCACCTCTTCTAAAATTTTTTTCGCAGTTTCCAAAAGACTGCCCCGCAGTGTTTTTACTGCATCTTCCAAATAGGAAGCATTGGATTTTTCATGACCCAAGGCCTTAAGAGCCAGCTCCCGGATCTCTTTTTTCTTTGCACTTTCAAAAAGGGCTTTGTAAAAATCATTTTCTCTATCCTTTGCCAGGGTGATAATACTCATAAGCCGCTCATAGCTTCCCCTGGCCCCAGGATCAAATCCCTCCTTTAATACAGGAACTGCCTCCAGGCTGCCCTGGGCTTCAAACCATTTTTGAATCAAATAGGCAATATCCGAATAGGTGTCGGAAAAGTCATCCACCAACAGCCCCAGCAGTCTGTGGTCCCGGAAAACCGCCGGACTTTCCTTCATCACTTCCTCCAGATACACATAGCGTCCCCCTCCGCTGCTGGTAAGGCATTGGGCAATCCTTCGCACCTGTCTGTCATCCTCCGCCTCTCCCACTGTGGCAAAGCCGGACAAGGGATGCAGCTCTTCTGTTTCCAAAGCCTGTACCTCTTTGGCCATGGTTACCAGTATTCCATCTAAAAGGCCGCAGACATCCAGCAGCACATCGGGATTTTTTTCCCGGATCAGGGTTTCACACATGGCATATACCTGTTTAAAAACCCCTGCCCTCTCCCCCAGAGGCTTGATGTTTTCCATGGCATGCTTCAGTCTGAAATCCTCCTCCGCCAAATGGATGCCTGCCAAAGCCAGGTATTCCAGCCGGTTTCTTAATTCTAAAATCAATTCTTCCATCATTCCTCCTAAAATTTCAGCCGCAGGATGCCCTGGCGGGTAATCAGGCTGAGAGGCTCACAGTAAATCTTTCTTTCCCCCCTGTCATGGAAAAACAGGCCAAAGAGCACCCCGTTTTTCAGATATCCCATATCCGGCAGCATGGCAATGGAACGCCGAAAATCCAGGCTCCTCTCCTTGTTTTCCCCTGCACAATCCCTAAGCAGAATCTGTTTTCCCTGTGTATCGGTTAAAACCAGCTCCTCTCCCCATTTTCCTATCCTTTCATAGGATACAAGGGCTGCCACAAATTCCCGGGACAATAAATTTTTCAGTTCAGATTTGACGGTTTTTATTACCTCCTCCAATGTTTTCTGCCCATAGGCCAGAATTTTTTCCACATCCTCTGCTGCAGCCTCCCGGCTCTCACAGTTCTCCCAGCGCACCCTGGGATTGATATTCCCGGGATACAGATACAGCTTCTGACAAAGAAGCACATCCTTTCTGGGGGCATCCTCCTTGATATACTTGCTGGCCTTTAAGGGAATAAAATTGGAGGTGACAACCACATCCCCCTGGGTAAGATCCAAAAAATACCCCCTGTCTTCGTACTCTTTTTTACCCTCATGAAATACCCAGTCAAATCCCAGCTGGATCAGACTGGCAGGCTCCCGTACCAGTCCCAGATCCCCCAGATCCTCCAGGCGGTAAATCCCCCCCAGCTCTTCAAACAGGGGATCCCCATCCACCTCCAGAGTATTCTGCTCCAGCTTCCCTGTAAGATAAACCCTGGCCTTTCTCTCAATGGCCCTAAGGCGGATCAAGGCCTCCAGGGCCTGTTTTTCGTACCTGTCCTCCTTGGTTTTTTGATACTTCTCCAGGGCCATAATGCAGGTGTTAAAAAAGTTCAAAGGACCAGGAAGGTAATAATCCCCCAGCTGCTTTGCAGTCTGGGAAAAGTTTTTCAAGGAGATTCCCGCAGCAGAACCCAGCCCCGTCAAAAGAAGCTCCTTGATCATATTCTGCATCAAATCAAGACCCTCCAGCTGCTTTTGGATTTTTTTTGTCCTGGCGGCAGCATTGGGTTTTTTCTTAGGAGCAGAGGAGGCAGTATCCCTATGTTTTTCCTCCTTTTTCCTTTCCCTGGTTTCTATTTTTTCCCTTTTTTGTATAATGTCCTCCGGCACTTCTCCAAGGGCAAAATTTTCCTCCTCCTTTATGGCAAATAACAAAGCCATGGCATGCTTGCAGGGAATCTGCCTGCTGGGACAGCTGCACCGGCATACAGGCTCCCCCGGACGCAAAAAGTCCACGGAAACCCTGTAATCGCTTTTCCCGGATCCCTTGGCCTGGGCCATATACAAGGTATCATCCTGGGTTTTTTGGTAATCAAATATTTTTTTGGACTGATAGATTTTTTTGCCATTGGCCAAGGCGGAATCATTCACCGCCATGGCGCTGATCTGAGCATCTGTAATCTTCAAAACAACCTCCTGTGTAATATATAGTGGCACCCATAAGTTTTCCCATAAAAAAAGCCGGGCATATCTGCCCTGGCTTTTTTATGGGAAAACTTATATGGTTCCCTTGTTCTTTAAAGCACCCACAATAAAAAGCACCGGAATCACCAGGCCAATCAGCAGTCCCAGGAAACTAAACTTATTTCCAGAAATCACATTTAAAATACTGCTCAGTACAGCGAGTCCGGCAACAATGCCGCCCCACATAACACAGGTATCCGCCTTGGAAGGGTCATTGCAATGGGTTACACCATTAACACCGGCAATGATCTGAATCACTGACCCAACGATACCCAGCAGCAGGGAACCATACAGCAATCCGGGATTGATTGTTCCAAGAGAAAGCAGCAGAAGAGCCGATGCTCCCAGCAATCCAATAACACTACCAAAAGCACCCAACGCTCCAAAAACGATCATCAGGATGCCGGTTATCTTTAAGAAACCAGCACCGCTTGCATTGTTTTGATCCATGTTAAAATCCTCCTTGAATCTTATTACATATGCATATAAAAATAACATATTTTTCTCCCCTAGTATAGGGCAGTTTTAAGTCAATTGTCAAGTTGGTTTTTTGATCTGCCTGGTGAAGCCCTTGCTAAAGCATGACTACAGCAGGCAGGGAGTTATTAAATTTTACAAAATGCTTTTTTCAGAGGGTAATATCATCTGCCGGTCTTTCCATCCTTTTCCTCTCCCTGCTCCCATGTCAGTCTGTGCAGCGCTCCCTGCTGCGCCATTTCCCCAAAGCCGTTCTGGCGCAGGGCTTCATAGAGAATCACCGCCACGGAGTTGGAAAGATTCAAGCTGCGCACCTTCCCCCACATGGGGATACGGATACAGTTTTTTTCATGCTCCACCAAAATCTCCTCCGGGATGCCGGCGCTTTCCTTCCCGAACATAATATAATCTCCCGGAAGATAGTTCACATGGCAATATCCCCTTCTGGCCTTGGTGGTGGCAAAGAACATCCTGCTTTTGGCCTTGGGATTTTTTTCGTAAAAATCCTCCAGGTCACAGTATACCTGAACCTTTAAATGCTCCCAGTAATCCAGACCGGAGCGGCGGATGGCCTTATCGCTGATTTTAAATCCCAGGGGTTCTATAAGATGCAGACAGGTGTTGGTGGCAACACAGGTTCTGCCGATATTTCCCACATTTAAGTGGATTTCCGGCTCTAAGAGTACAACATTCATCCCGCATCCAATTCCTTTACAAAGGCTTCGATTCTAGCCAAAGCCTCCTTTAGCTGCTCCATGGAATAAGCATAGGAAATACGCAGATACCCTTCTCCGCAGTCCCCAAAGGCAGTGCCGGGCACCACCGCCACCTTCTTGGACTGCAGCAGCCTGGTGGCAAATTCCTCTGAGGTCATGGAAAAGCGCTTGATGCTGGGGAACACATAGAAGGCTCCCTGAGGGGTAAAGGACTGCATCCCCATGGCCTTTAGACGATGCAGGAGATAACGCCGCCTTTGATTATAGGACTCCCGCATTTTTGCAACCTCTTCATCTCCGTATTTTAAAGCCTCCACCGCTGCATACTGGCTGGTGGTGGGGGCGCACATAATGGCAAACTGGTGAATCTTAAGCATTTCCGCAAGGATTGTTTCCGGAGCACAGGCAAAACCCAGCCGCCATCCGGTCATGGCATAGGCCTTGGAAAAGCCGTTAATCAAAACGGTCCGCTCCTTCATCCCGGGCATCTGCACAATGGAAGCATGGGGGCCGGAGTAGGTCAGCTCCCCATAAATTTCATCGGAAAGCACAAAAAGATCCTTCTCCACGCAAACCCTGGCCACCTCCTCCAGATCCTCCCGTTCCATCACAGAACCGGTGGGATTGTTGGGGAAGGGCAGAATTAAAATCTTGGTTTTATCCGTCAGTTTTTCTAAAATCTCCTGGGCTGTAAGCTTAAAGTCATTCTCCTCCTTCAGCTCTATGATAACAGGCACCCCCCCTGTTAGAAGGGTGCAGGGCTCATAGGAAACATAGCTGGGCTGGGGAATCAGCACCTCATCCCCGGGATCCAGCATGGCCCGAAGAGCAATGTCAATGGCTTCGCTGCCCCCCACTGTCACGGTGATCTCCCGGTCCGGGTCATAGTGCACCCCCAGTTTTCTTCCGATATAGCGGCGGATCTCTGTTTTCAGCTCCAAGAGCCCGGAATTGGAGGTATAAAAGGTTCTCCCCTTTTCCAGAGAATAGATCCCCGCCTCCCGGATAAAGTAGGGGGTATCAAAGTCCGGCTCCCCCACTCCCAGGGAAATGGCTCCCTCCATGGTATTGACAATATCAAAAAATTTCCGGATACCTGAAGGCTTTATATTTTTTACTGTATTGGACAATGGATCTCTCATGGGGTAATCAGCTGCCTTTCATCCTGTTTTTTTTCGGTTACAATGGTGCCATGCTCCTTGTATTTTTTTAATACAAAGTGGGTGGCAGTGGACAGCACGGACTCCATGGGAGCCAGCTTATCGGAAACAAACTGAGCCACCTCCCGCATGGTCTTTCCCTCTATAAATACCGTGAAATCATAGGTGCCGCTCATGAGATACACCGCATTGACCTCGCTGTACTGGTAGATCCGCTCCGCAAGGCTGTCAAAGCCCATGCCCCTTTGGGGCGTGACCCGCACCTCAATTAAGGCAACCACCTTTTCATTGCCGGTTTTGTCCCAATTAATCAGGGTATGGTAGCCGCAGATAATGCCCTCCTTTTCCATCAGGGCAATCTCATTGGCCACAGAAGCTTCCTCTTCCCCCAGAAGAATGGCCAGTTCTGCCAAATCAATTCTTGAATTTTTTTCAATGATGGCTAAAATTTTTTCCCGCATTTTTTCCCCCTTAAAAAAATAAACCGCCGGACATTCCCATGGAACCATCTTCCCCCAGGGCAAAGATTTCGGGAACCACCCTTTGGATTTCATCTGTTTTTACCGGATTAACGCTTTCTATTCTTTCCTTATCCACAATCGACTTGGCCCTTTCCCAGGTGAGATCTCCCACATAGGACCCGGCCATGCCCGCCCCTTCCACAATGTCCAGGGTCTCTGCCGTATCCCGGCAGCAAACCAATACTGCATCTGTATACAGGCTGTAAATATTCAATCCAAAATACTGGCAGATTTCCACGGATACCTGCAAAACCCGCACAGCCTTGATCTTCAGGCGAAAGCCCAGATCCCATTCCTTGGCAAAGCGGTACAATCCCCCCAGTACCCCTCCCCTTCCCAAAGAAATCACCAGACCTCCCCTGTCTTCCAGTAAAGCCAAAGCCTCTTTTGGAGACCTGGCATACTCCCGGTCCCTTGCATGATACCAGGGACTCCTCCACATCAGAAGGGACTGTCCCTTCTGATACTTAGCAAGCAGGCTGTCTATATACCTTCCGCAATAGACAGCCTTTAATTCTTCTCCATATATACTTGCGATCATGCCGGAGCCCAGCCCCCCTGCATAGCCAAGAAGCACCATGCGGGGAGGAATGTCTTTTCCAATCACTGGGATCCCGGTCCAGGCTCCACATCCGCTGCCGGTCCCTGGGTCTCCGCCGGCTGGGTTTCTGTGGGGGCCGGAGCCTCTGTGGGGCTATTGTCTCCCTCAGTGGGTGCGCTGGGTGCCGCTGTGGGAGCCGCTGTAGGAGCCGGGGTGGGCACCGGCTTCGTTCCCCTTCTAATCACCGTATTGGACACCTGGTATGTGTCCTTGGAGATCAGCTCTCTGCTAACCTCCTTTCCATCCTGCTTTACTACCTTCCAAAGCTTGGATACCCTTCCGGAATGGCCGCTGGCCTCCCGCACCTGACGGCCTGCCGACAGACTGGGATCATCCACATAGGTAACCCGCATGGGCGTTTCCGAAAGTACCTCGGATACAAATTCCACCGTACGTCCCGGCGCTCTGTCCTCCTTGCCCCAGATGGTGAAGGTAATATTCCTGCCGGAGGTATATCCCTCCACATAAATGGGATAGGAACGGTTGTTGGTGATTTTAATGTCCTTATAGGTTCCTGCAATGGTGGCGTCTCCACTGGGCTGAACATAGCTTACAGTCATGGAATGATTCTTCCTTTCTGTAATCTGTATCTCTGCCCGAAGAGCCGCCTGATACAGGGTTGTGGCAATCTGACAGGCGCCTCCCCCCACACTGTCCACCACCTGGCCGTTTTCATAGGCATGGGCAATTTTGTAGCCATTGGCCACAGTAAAGGGATGCATGCATTCATAACCGGAAAGGGTCTGGCCGGGCATTAAAACATGGCCGTTGATCTTGGCTGCCCCCACCACCAGGTTGTTTGCCCTTGCCGCAGAGGAGGAGGAAAAGTTGGTGGAAAAGGTACCCAGTACATCCTTGATCTGGGCCAGCTGATCCTCTGTCACATCCGGTTTTTTCACTGTGGTGGTGGCGGTTATTTTATCCTGAGAGGCACTGAGGGCAACCGCCAGAATGCTGTTTTTGGTGGGTTCCTTATCCACCGTAATACCCTCTTTGCCGGGGGTAATCACAAATTGGCCGTTTTCCCGGGTAATGGTGGCATTTACTGCCCCGTTTCCCGTTTCCTTCATGGCCTTATTGATAAAGTTCTCATAGGCCTCCTCATTCAACTCCACCTGCAGGGTAAGATTTAAAGGATTTTTCTTTAAATCCTCTTCCTTCATGAAGCGGTCAATGAGATTGCCTCCCGTAAGTTCAGCAGCCTTTGCAGCCACCTCTCCCATGTTGACGATCTGGGCTCCCAAATCTCCATAGGTACCCAGGGCCTGGTAGCCATTAATATCCAGATCCAGTTTCTTTTCGCTTAATTCCTTTTGCATCTGCTGCAAATGGGCATACAGCTCCCTGGAGCTCATGTTCTGGGTATCAATTCCCTCCACATGAAATTCTGCCGGCAGCTTGATATCCGAAAGAAGCTGGGCATCGCTGGCCGTGGCCACTGCTGTCTGTTCTCCGGTATTTTCCTGGCCTGCCGTTTCCGGCTGGCTCTCCTGCATTGTGGCTGCCTCGCCTGCCTTCTTGGTCTGGGCCGCCTCGCTGGTACCCTTTGTCTGGGCAGCAAAAGAAGAAAAGCCGCCTCCCATGGAAAGGGCCAAAGCGGCAGCCGTTACTATGGTGCAATATTTTTTCTTTTTCAAAGTCTCTCCTCACCTCTATCAAAGGAAGGACCGGACAGAATCTCTCTGCCCCTTTCCCTTCCCAAAACTCCAACATTGTTTATCCAAAAATCCCCCGAATGGTCAGCGCCATGGGAACAAGCATGGCAACAATCAAAATAGCAACTATAATTACCGAAAAAATTCTTCTTCCCTTCTTCTTCAATGTATCTCCCTCTTCTTATAAAACTCTTAAGAATGTTTTTAACCGTTTTCATTGTAAGACAGTTTTTTGGAATGTGCAAGAAAACTTTTGCCCTATGCCCCCTTTTTTACAGCTTGGGCACTGGGACAGTGGTTTTTCAAAAAACATTCATGACATTTTTCTCTTCTGGCAATGCAAAGGGTCCGGCCCAGGGTAATCAGGTCGGTATTCCATAAAATCCAGTGATCCTTTGGAAGAATTTTCATCAATTCCATCTCTGCCTTAACCGGATCCTCTGATACAGTGATCCCCAGCTTTTTGCTGATGCGCTTCACATGGGTATCCACCACAATACTGGGCTTTTGATATACATTCCCCAAAATCACATTGGCGGTTTTCCGCCCCACTCCGGGGAGGGAGATCAGCGCCTCAATGGTATCCGGCACCTCTCCCCCAAAGTCTTCCAACAGTCTTTTGGCACAGGCAATGAGATTTTTGGCCTTGTTGCGGTAAAATCCTGTGGAATGAATGGCATGTTCTATTTCCGAAAGGCTGGCCTGTGCAAAGCTTTCCAGATCCGGATAGTTCACATATAAGTCCTTTGTTACCATATTGACCCTGGCGTCAGTGCATTGAGCGCTTAACATGGTGGCAAATAAAAGCTGCCAGGGGTTGCTGTGGTGCAGATAGCACACTGGCTCAGTCCCATATTCCTGATCCAGCAAAGCCAAAATCTTTGCCAGCCTTTCCTCTTTTTGTTCTTTGGTTTCCTTCATCGTCTATTTGCCTTCTCTATACCTGTAAAAGAATCTTCCGTCCGCTGGGCTGATAAGCATAGTAGCGCACCCCGGCGGCATTGAGCATCCGCTTGCTGGCCCGCACCGAAGCCTCCTGGGAATACTTGTCCTCGGAATATACAATGGTTTTGATCCCCGCCTGGATAATGGCTTTGGCACATTCATTACAGGGAAACAGGGTGACGTAGAGCTTGCTCCCCTCCAGACTTCCCCCCCGGTAGTTTAAGATGGCATTCAGCTCGCTGTGGGTGGTATAAAAATATTTTGCATTATAGGGATCCTTTTCCTCCTGCTCCTTCCCCCAGGGAAACTCCTCATCAGAACATCCCCTGGGAAATCCATTGTATCCCATGGAAAGGATTTTATTGTCCTGGCTGACAATGCAGGCTCCCACCTGGGTGCTGGGATCCTTGGAGCGTTTGGCGCTTAACAGAGCCACCCCCATGAAATACTCATCCCAGGTAATATAGTCCTCTCTTTTTTCGCTCATGCTTTCTTCCTCTCCTAAACGGTCTGCATCCGTCCCCCTGCTGCCTTCTTCAAACGGTTCATAATGGCCCCTTCCAGTCCCTCCTCCAAAAACCCTTCCGAAAAAATACAGTCCGTATTTTCCTCGTCAAACCTTCTTAAGCAGGCAAAAAGATTTCTGGCGATTTCTTCTGGATTGTCCCGGCTGCCCAGGCAGAGAAGACAAAGGCGGCTTTGTTCCCCGGGAGGCAGTGCCAGGCGGAAGGCCTCAAAATAGGGCAGGTTTTCCAAGGTAATCAAAAGCCCTCCCCGCTTCCCCTCCTGCAGCACCCCTGCAGCCCTTTCCCTTAAAGCCTCCCGCAGCTTTTCCCTCTCCCCCTGCACAATACAAAGCACACCCCGGGGGGCATAATGCCGGTATTTCATCCCGGGAGCCTTGGGATGCTGGTTTTCTTCCATAGGCTTTGCCAGACCGGGATCCATGATAAGATCCGGCAGCACCTTCCTTAGCATGGAGAGGGTAATGGCCCCGGGACGAAGAATCAGAGGAGGATGGACACTCAAATCCACAATGGTGGACTCTAAGCCGATGCCCACAGGCCCCCCGTCTAAAATCATGTCAATCCGCCCCTCCATGTCCTCCCGCACATGCTCTCCCCGGGTGGGGGAGGGTCTGCCGGACAAATTGGCACTGGGAGCAGCCACAGGGGTATGGCAAAGCTGCAAAAAAGAATGGGCCAGGGGATGGGAGGGCATACGAATGGCAATGGTGTCCAGCCCCCCGCTGGTGGCCAGGGGCACCTCTTTTCTTTTTTTCAAAATCACTGTCAAGGGGCCCGGCCAAAAGGTTTTGGCCAAGGGCTCCAGGGAGGGAGGGATTTCCCTGGCCAAAATCTCCAGCTGGTTAAGACTTCCAATATGGGCAATCAAAGGATTGTCACTGGGCCTTCCCTTGGCAGCATATATTTTCCCCGCTGCCTGGGGATTCATGGCATCTCCCCCCAGCCCGTATACAGTTTCTGTGGGAAAGGCCACCAATCCCCCCC
>CALISX010000054.1 GCA_938041725.1 uncultured Lachnoanaerobaculum sp. | reverse complement strand
TGTACCCCAAAAGCAGTGATGGAACTGTTGTCCTACTATAACATTCCGTTGCAAGGCAAACATGTTGTTGTCATCGGAAGATCCATGGTTGTCGGCAAACCGGTGAGTATGTTGTTGTTGAATGAAAATGCAACTGTAACCATGACACACCTTCCTTCTTTTTTCAGTGAACATCATATCCTAAAAGAGGATAAATGGCAATCTTTCCCCAATTCAAAAATTCTTCCCCTTCTGTACAAAAAGCACCTGGAAGAATTCTCTAAAATTCTTCTTTTTTCCTCCCCTTCCCATTGCAGGCTTTGTCTTTTGTCCTCCTCCAGGGGTAATAAAATCCGATTGTTGTAGGACAAAATTTCGATTTTTTCTTCTGGAAAGGCGTTTTTAAGCCAGGTCAAAAATTCCTGCTCCTCTTCCTTTGTTATTCCGTCAAACACACCGCCAATCATACTCCCCAAGGGCCAGAGTCATTCCCTCCCGGCTGGTTTTGGGAATTAAAATCCGGGAGGAAAGCAGAGCCGCACTCCTTTCACATACATTGTCCACCCCGGTGATTTGCTGCACAAAGGCCGAGGGTGTAAAGCTTCCCCTGGCATTTTGCAGTGCCTCCCTGGAGAAGGTAATAAAGGGGACGTTCCATTCCTTTGCCAATAATACCAGAGCCGTTTCTTCTTTTTTTAAATCAATACTGGCAATCTTTCCTACTGCCCGAAAATCATATCCCTGTTCTGCCAGACAATCTGCAGCAAACTCTCGGAGGGCAGGAAAAGCAGTTCCCTTTTTACACCCCATTCCCAAAGCCAAATTGGGGGGAATTAAAGTCAGCACATCCCCCTTCTTGATGCGATTGGTTACCACCACAGACCGGGAAGAGGGAATTCCTGAAAGCAAGGGAAGCTCCTCCTTTGGAAGCTCCTTTATCTCCGATGAAAAGCCGGGTATTTTCCCTTCCAGGATACCGGCGCTTACCTCCTTGGCCAGCTTGGAGTCAGAAATTTTTAACCCCCTTTTTTTTGCCCATACATCAATGGCAAAAGCCCCCCGAAGATCTGTGGCGGTGGTAATCACTGCCGCCCCGCCCAGGGGAGACGCCAGCTGCAAGGCCAGGGCATTGGCCCCGCCCACATGGCCCGAAAGCAAAGGAATCACAAAGTTTCCTCCCTCATCAATTACCACCACCGCCGGGTCCTTTAATTTATCCTTCACATGGGGAGCAATGGAGCGCACCCCAATCCCTGCAGCCCCCACAAAGATCAAGGCCTCCCGGGTGGCAAAGTCCTCTGCCACTCTTTCCTTTAGACTTTCCAGGGACAGGATGTGAGGGGAAATGCAATGGGCCGCCGGGGCATAGAGGGCGGTCTCCTCTTTTTGCAAAAGTTCGGAGAGCCTGAGCATCAGCCTGGCCCCTTTTTTTGTAAAGGCGTAAATGGAAATTTTCATAAGACCCTCTCTGCAATCCGGGCCTGCGGCCCTACGGCTCTACCCTGTTGTCCCGCCCGATGCCAGAATAGCCGCTCATGCGAGCATGCCCGTTGCGCACACACAGCTGTATAAGTCCCAGCGTCACTCCGCTGCAAGGCAGCTTGCGTGCCGCTGACAGGTATTCGCAATCCAGGCCTGCGGCCCTTCTTGCTCATACCTGTTGTCCCGTCCGATGCCAGAATAGCCGCTCATGCGAGCATGGCGGCTATTCTGGCGCCGTCCGGGGACTTATACA
>CALISX010000053.1 GCA_938041725.1 uncultured Lachnoanaerobaculum sp. | reverse complement strand
GAAGTTAGGTAAGACAGAATATGCTAGACAGGCTGGAATACTTGATACTGAATTGAGATACAGCAAAGAAGGTATTAAAGCTATTGTGAATAGTGATTATAAATATGGTAACTTTAGTAAAATATTGTGGACTAACCAAAAAGCTTTAATGAATACTATTGAGGTAATGTTAAGACGTTCTATTATTCAAGGTGGAAACTCAACTGAATTAGTAGGAAGACTTAGAAAACAATTTGATGTAGGAGTTTACGAAGCTAAAAGACTGTTAGTGACTGAAGCGGCACGAGTTCAAGGAGATGTTCAGATAGACAGCATGGGGCAAGCTGGATATGAGGAATATGTGTACATCTCTGAACCTACAGCATGTGATATATGTAAGCATCTTGATGGACAACATTTTAAGATTAAAGATAGAGAAGTAGGTGTAAATTATTATCCTATGCATCCGTTTTGTAAATGTTCAAGTGCAGCTTATTACGATAGCGAAAAACTAGATAAAGAGATTGAAGAATATCGTAAAGCAAGAGGATTGGATAATAATTTACAAGAAGATGATAAAGGTGATACAATTAAAGAAAGAGATAGTTTGATAAATGATATTTATAAAGGTTTAGAGAAAAATAATGCTAAAGAAATGAAAATACTGGGTGGAAGACTAAATATGTTTGAAAAATAAAATAGTTAAGTCTTGAATAAAATAAAGTTATTAAGCATTAAATATTATAGCAGATAAATTCTAAATTTTAGCTAAAAATAGTGTGAATTTATGATAGCTTAAGTAATATACTTTTTCAAAAGGAAGTAAATGATGATCTACCATAGAATAAAGATGAAATAATATAAGCAAATATCAAATCTTAATGTCAGAGTAGCTAAAGATTGATTATAAGCGATATAAATAGTATAATCTAAGGCAATTTTACAAATTTACTTAGGTAATGAAAAGGGGAAAGTTATGAATATTAGATTTGAAAAGGGAATAAAAAAAGAAAACGCTTTGCTATTATGTGCATGGTCTAATGAGCGGGGAAAAGACTTTCAGGAGCAATGGATGGGACCTCAAATTTCTTATCCATTAAATTATGAGATAATAAAAGAACTGGAAAATGTCTTTTCGATCTTCAAAGACGAAACCTTCATCGGGATGATCCAAGAGGTACGGATCGATAAAGACAATATACACATAGGGAGATTTGTGTTAGACCCCCGAAAAACAGGCTTGGGTTTGGGGACGGAGGCACTGAAGGAATTTGTAGATTTTATATTTGAGGATGACAGTATTAGGAGCATTACTTTAGCCGTTTTTCATTTCAATCAAAATGCCAGGAAGCTTTATGAGAAACTGGGATTTGAAATCGAAGAAGTAATAGAGATGCCAAAGCTGAAATATATTATGAAATTGAAATAACCGCTTCCTCCACCAGGAACCCCATGGTATTTTGTGGAGAGTATGGGGGAAAAGCGAAAAAAACAGCAAATATTATTCAAGGGATACTGTTTTTTTTCTGTTTTCTGGTGTACAAAAGAGAAAAGAGCAGAGGTTTTGTTTCTTTGCCATTCTTTCGACATAGGGGGTATATTATGAAAAAAACACAAAGAAGGGGTATTGGAATTTTTGCTGCGGTATGCTTTGCGCTTTCCTTAAACGCCTGCGGCACGCCGGACGGAGGAGCTATGGCTGGGGCTAAAACCCAGGAAAATTCCATGGGTTCCTATGAGGAGATGGAAACTCCAGAAGAGAACGCTGGAGAGGAGGCTGAAACCAGAAAAGCATCCAGGAGCCGCAGGTCAGGGGATGGAGAAAACTCCTCCAGAGATCGGAGGGATTCCCGCCAGGAGGGTGGGGAAGAGGATGGAGATTCCCACCGGGAAGGAAGGGGAAACCGCAGACAGCCAGAGAGCAGCACACAGTCAAGAAGAGATGCTCTGGAAAAGGAAGGTCTGACAAAACGCACCAGCACTGCTGCCGGCACCAGGCACAAAAGCAGCGAATCAGGCAATTCCCTGCCGAAGGGGACGGAAGGTTTTATTTTTCCTGACAGTGCCAGCAGAGAGCTAAGCTCCTCAGAAATCCAATCCGCTTCCCTTTGGCAGTTAAGACGGGGCGTTAATGAGATCTATGCCAGACATGGACGGAAATTCACCAATGGGGGCCAGGCAGCTTATTTTGCGTCCCAAAGCTGGTACAGAGGAACCGTAGAGGCATCTAATTTTAAGGAAAGTGTTTTGAATGAATATGAGCGAAAAAATGTTGCCGCTTTGGAAAAACAGTTGGAGAAGCTGACGGGAGGCATGGATATATCTTCTTTAGAAAAAAAGGCAGCCAAATTTCTTGGTTCTACCGGAGTAAACGGTCTGCTGCGATCCCGGTTTAACCAAAACTCCCTGGAAAATGTTTCTATTGCGGATATTGTCTATCAGATGCAGGATGAGAGTGTCAGTTATGAACAGCTGGAAAATGAAATTACAGCCGGGGGAGAAGAAATCTATGGGGATTTAAGCTATGCAAGGAGAGCCACCGTGGATCAGTTTTTAAGGACCTATCTGGGATATGGACTGGATGAAAAAAACTGGAATATGGAGGATGTTGGCTATGTGGACAGCATGGGGGTATTTTACTTCGACCATGGGGACAGCAATTATTATCGGATCGAATATGTGGAGCTGATGGGCATGGGAAAGGATACATATTGGTTTTGGTATCTGCCAAGGGAGGATGAATTTAACGGAGAAACAGGACGTCAAATAGAGCTGAAAAAACAGGGGGACAGCTTTAGGGTACTGAGTGTACAGGATGCAGGCTAAAAAAACGGATACTTTTGTGGGCAAATCAAGGAGGGGCTTTCCCCAGGGGGGAGCCCCTCCTTGATTGTTATGGCTGCATCTGCGGCCACACAAAATGATGCTCAGAGACACCATAGTTTTCATTTCCTACCCAATAAACGGTACGCTGGGCCAGATTGTATACCACACTGTGGACAGTGATGGAATTCTTAGGGTCATTATTCCAGGAGCGCCGGCCCACAGAGGCCAAAAGCCCCATGGCCTTTTCCTCATTTTTTACCACCCCCTGATCCTCCTCCAGGGAGGTTTGCAGTTTCATAAGTCTGTCGTATCCATGCATTTCCTGCTCCGGCACACCTTCATAATAGCCGGGAGTCAGGATATAATTGGTAACAATCTGAAAATTATCCTCCGGGCTGGGCTCATGGAAAAGCACAGACAAGGTCCGGTTTCCCCCGTCATTATCCGTGGCATCAGTGCCTGCCACCCATTCCAAAACGGCACTTTTTCCGCTGGCATCCGCCACCATATAATGATAGGAGGTTTGGGCAGAATCATGAAGGTCATACTGCTGTACCAAATCAATGGCCTCCTCCACAGAGTCTGCATAGTCTAAAATCAGCCGCAGCATAGTGGTGCTGGTAAGATCCGGCTTTTCCGTATTCATATCTGTGGGAACCGTAGTTTCCCCCTGGTAGCTCATGAAAATACCGCAGCTTACCCCTGCATCATTCACTCCGTCCAAGGGGGCGTAGGGAGCCGCCAGACAAAGGATTTTATTCTTCAGGCCGGCGATGCCTGTATCCGGGTCGATACTCAAAAACTTCAGATCCACTGTAGAAATAGATTTATGCCGGCCCTTTCCTGGATCGGTAAAAACCACCATGGTATTGGTCTTTTTTAAATCATAGTTTCTGGCAAACAGCCTTTCCCCCTGGGGGGTGGAGGCGGTAAAGGCAGAACAGCCGATTTTGGAGTTTTCAATATGCATGGGAATCAGCCCCTTGGCGATCTTGGAGGTAATAAAATCAATCAGTTCCCCATCGCTTTTGGCACCTCCCTGCTGTAAGAAATCGTCAAAATAATAGTCCCCGGAGATATGCATGGAATAGACGGCACCGGCCTCTCTGCTGTCATCCCTTTCCTCCTCCAGGTGAATGGATTGAATGGAAAAAAGTTCATTATGCCACAGGAAAACAGCCCCTGCCAGCAAAAGGAATAATAAAATCAGCAAAATACCCAGTATTCGCATCAGGATTTTGCCAGGTGAAAAAGCGGATTTTCTCATAAATAGATTCCTCCTGTGGTTACCCTCTGTGAAAGCCTACAGCTACTATCATAGAGGGCAGCTCTGAAACCGTCAATAGATGCACCAGGGGGCTTTTTTAATTTTGCCATCATACTTTTTTAAAAAATTCTGGAGCCAGGGGGCGGAAGCCTGGAAAACATCCTGTCTTTCATTGACAGGGCTTTTATATTTTGGTATTATTTGACAGTACTGAATTTAGCAGAAAACTGCTTTCTGCTGCGCCCATGCTCAGGAGCCGGACACTCCAGCCGTTCCTTTGTATGCGGTATGTTCACAAAGAAGGAGAAGAACATGATTACAAAAGAAAAGAAAACAGAGATTATTGCAAAGTATGCCAGAAAAGAAGGGGATACCGGATCACCAGAGGTTCAGATTGCCGTATTAACAGAGCGGATTTTGGAGCTTACCGAGCATCTCAAGGCCAACCCCAAGGACCACCACTCCAGAAGAGGACTTTTGAAGATGGTCGGAAAGAGAAGAGGCCTTTTGCAGTATTTAAAGAAAAAGGATCTGGAAGGATACAGAGGACTTATTGAGAGGCTTGGAATCAGAAAGTAAAGGACAGGCCCTGAAAACAGGGCATCAGAGCTTCAACAGCTGCTTTCCATAAGTGATAACAGGAGGGGTGGAGAGTTTTCTCCGCCCCTTCTACTGTATAGCAGCACTGCTGTACATAACACCAACCCTCTGGGCAGGCTTATTATCGAGACCACTGATAAGTACTGAAGCTTTCAGTATTTATCAGTAGTTTCGGTGGGCCGCAACAGCTGCAGGAGCCAAGATACCAGGCCGCTGCAGTTTGCCAGAGGGAAATTTATCCGGGGAGAATATCCCCACTGTTTGCGAAGGAGAAAAAATGAGTAAAGAGTACAAAAGTTTTTCCATGGAGCTTGCCGGAAGAACCCTGACTGTGGACATTGGCCGGGTGGCAGCCCAGGCCAATGGAGCTGCATTTATGCATTATGGAGACACCACAGTATTGTCCACTGCCACTGCATCGGTAAAGCCCAGGGAGGGGATTGATTTCTTCCCCCTGTCTGTGGAATACGAAGAGAAAATGTATGCTGTGGGCAGGGTGCCCGGGGGCTTTAATAAGAGAGAGGGAAAGGCCAGCGAGAATGCGGTGTTAACCTCCCGGGTGATTGACCGCCCCATGCGCCCCTTGTTTCCCAAGGACTACCGTAATGATGTAACCCTGAACAATTTGGTGCTTTCCGTGGATCCCGACTGCTCTCCGGAGCTTACCGCCATGCTGGGTTCTGCCATTGCCACTGCTGTATCGGATATTCCCTTTGATGGGCCCTGTGCCACCACCCAGATCGGTATGATCGGGGGATTTTTGGTGG
>CALISX010000052.1 GCA_938041725.1 uncultured Lachnoanaerobaculum sp. | reverse complement strand
AAGAAGCTGTATGTGGCTACCTCCAAACCGGAGCCCCAGGCCCGGCAGCTGCTGAAGCATTTTGGACTGCAGGATTTTTTTGCATTTATCGGGGGCTCCGACGGGGATTTCCATGGAAAGCGGCATAACAAGACTCTGGTGATGGAGTATGTGCTGCAAAACGCCGGGATTGCACCGGGACCGGGGGCTTGCATGGTGGGGGACAAAAGCCATGATGTGCAGGGAGCTAAAAACACCGGGATTTTTTCCATCGGGGTTTTATACGGCTATGGAAGCCGGGAGGAGCTTCGGGAGGCGGGAGCGGACAGGATCTTTGACAGGGCTGACGAGGTGGGGGGCTTTTTGTTTGGGGAAGGAGAATAGTATGTTTCAAAAGGGAGACTTTTTACATATCGGCTATTATCATTATGGGCAGTGTTTTTCCGGGAGCCTTCAGGGGATTCGCTTCCGCCTGGAGCGTTCCCCCCTGGAGGATGTGCATTTTAAATCCCTGGAGGAAAAAATGCAGGCAAGTCTGAAGGTGATCCTTTGGCCGGAGCCCTTTTGCTTTGAAACAACAAAGGAGGAGTTCAAGCTGGTGCGGGAATTTGCCTATACGGACCAGGGACTGGAGGAGGCCATGGCCTATGTGAACCAAATGCCCGGGAGCCGGGAGTGGGGCGCATTTTTGGAAAAAGCCGCTTTTATTTAAGGTAAAAAAGTGTATAATTTAAATAAAAATATTTTAAAGAAAAAGGAGAAATTTATGGCCTGTACAACATTGCTTGTGGGGAGAGATGCCAGCTATGACGGATCCACCATGGTGGCCCGGAATGAGGATTCCGGTGCGGGGCATTTTACCCCAAAGAGACTTGCTGTGGTGCTGCCGGAGGATCAGCCAAGGCAGTATGTTTCGGTGCTTTCCCATGTAAAGATTGATCTGCCGGAGAATCCTCTGCGCTACACCGCCATGCCCAATGCCACCGGGGAGGAGGGGATCTGGGGGGCCGCCGGGGTGAATGCAGAAAATATTGCCATGACTGCCACGGAAACCATTACCAGTAATGAAAGGGTGCTGGCGGGGGATCCTCTGGTGCGCTTTGTCCCTGCCCAGGGGGACAGGCCGGAGCAGCCGGGAGGCATAGGGGAGGAGGATTTCCTTACCATTGTGCTTCCCTATATCCACAGCGCCAGGGAAGGGGTGCTGCGGCTGGGCAGGCTTTTGGAGGGATACGGAGATGAATGGCATTGCCTTCCAGGATATCCATGAAATCTGGTGGATGGAGACCATCGGGGGCCATCACTGGATTGCCAAAAGGGTGCCGGATGATGCCTATGTGGTTATGCCCAACCAGCTGGGAATTGATGCCTTTGACATAGGAGATGCCTTAGGGGAGAAAAGAGAACATCTTTGCTCTGAGGATTTGCGGGAATTTATTTCGGAAAATCATCTGGACCTTTCCTTTGACGGAGATTTGAATCCCAGGGACGCCTTTGGCAGCCACGCAGATTCGGATCATATCTATAATACCCCCAGGGCCTGGTTCATTGAGCGGTATTTGAATCCCAATGAATATGTTTGGGAGGGGCCGGAGGCGGATTTTAAACCGGATTCCGACAATATTCCCTGGTGCTTGATTCCGGAAAAAAAGATTACGGTGGAGGATGTAAAGTATGTTCTTTCCTCCCATTTCCAGGGAACCCCCTATGACTGCTATGGCAAGTACGGGGATGCCGGCTGCAGGGGACAGTTCCGCCCCATCGGCATTAACCGGAATAACTTTTTAAGCTTGACCCAGCTGCGGCCCTACCGTTCCAAGGCCTTTCGTGCCATTGAGTGGGTGGCCTTTGGCTCCAATGTGTTCAATGCCTTTGTGCCCCTGTATGCCAATGTGAACCGGGTGCCGGAGTATTTTGCCAATACCGGGGCCCAGGTTACCACGGAGAATTTCTATTGGAGCAACCGGATCATTGGGGCTTTGGCGGATTCTCAGTTTGCCATGTGCCAGTCCCATGTGGAACGATACCAGTCCAAGGTGGCAGCAGAGGGACATCGGGTGATCTATGAAACCGACAGGCGGCTGGGAACGAAGGTTCCAGAGAATTTTGTTTCTATTTTGGAGGAGGCCAATGAGCGGACTGCCAGGATGGCCAAGGAAAATACGGCTTTGCTTTTGGATAAAGTGCTGTTTGAGGCAACCTCTTTGATGAAAAACGGCTTTTCCAGATCCGATGCCTAGGAGTGTTTATGGTAGAGAAGATTATTCGAAAAAAACGGGAACTGGCCTATGAAGGGACGCTGTTAAAGGTATACCGGGACTATGTTTCCATGCGAGGCCATGAAACCGTTTGGGATTTTATTCACCATGACGGGGCTGCTGCTGTGGTGCCGGTGGATGGAGACGGGAAGCTGATTATGGTGCGTCAATACCGGAATGCCCTGGACCGCATTACCTTGGAGCTTCCGGCAGGAAAGGTGGACTCTCCCAAGGAGCCCAGGGTGCTTTGCGCCTTTCGGGAGCTGGAGGAGGAAACCGGCCTGAAGGCGGATGCGCCGGAGGATCTGGAGTTTTTGATCCGGGTGAATACCACTGTGGCCTTTTGCGATGAGGAAATCGACATTTTTGTAGCCAGAAATTTAAAGCCCTCCAGACAGCATTTGGATCCGGATGAGGATATCCAGGTGGAGCATTGGGAATTGGAGGATCTGTTGGATCTGATTTTTAAGGGAGAGATCCGGGATGGAAAAACAGTGGCAGGCATTCTGGCCTATGCCGCTTTACAAAACAGGAGGAGATAAACATGAAGATTGTGGTATTGGACGGTTATGCTGCAAATCCAGGGGATATCAGCTGGGAGCCGCTGAAAAAGCTGGGAGAGCTGGTGGTATATGACCGCACGCCCTATGACGACAAGGCCCTTTTGATCAACCGGGTGAAGGATGCCAATGTGATCTTAACCAACAAAACACCCATTAAAAAAGAAACCATTGATGCCTGTTCCCAGCTGCAGTTAATCAGTGTGCTGGCCACAGGATACAATATTGTGGACTATGAATACTGTAAGGAAAAAAACATTCCCGTTTGCAATATTCCCGGCTACAGCACAGAAGTTACCGCCCAGTTTGCCGTGGGACTGCTGCTGGAAATCTGCTCCCATATCGGAGAGCACAGCGCTTCTGTGCACCGGGGGGAATGGGAACGCTGCAGGGATTTTGTATACTGGAATTTCCCTTTAATAGAGCTTTCCCATAAAACCGCAGGCATCATCGGCTTTGGCAGCATTGGAAGGACTACAGGAAAGATCCTTTCTGCCATGAATATGCGGGTGCTGGCCACAGGAAGCCGCCCCACCCCGGAGGGAGAGGCCATTGCAGAGTATGTGGATCTGGACACCTTGCTGCGGGAGTCCGATGTGATCCTTTTGCACTGTCCTCTGTTCCCGGAAACCAGAGGGCTGATTAACAAGGATACCATTGCCAAAATGAAGGACGGGGTGATTTTAATCAACAACAGCAGAGGCCCGGTGATTGTGGAGCAGGATGTGGCAGATGCCCTCAATTCCGGCAAAATCTATGCTGCCGGGGTGGATGTGGTTTCTGCTGAGCCCATTAAGGCAGACAATCCTTTGTTAAAGGCCAAAAACTGCATTATTACCCCCCATATTTCCTGGGCTGCGGGAGAGGCCAGGCAGCGTATTATGGAGGTTACAGAGGAAAATATCCGGGGATTTCTGGATAAAAAGCCCGTGCATGTGGTAAACGGAGTATAGGAAGGAACCGGTATACCGGAGCTGCAGGAAGCCCCTAGGGTTCTTGCAGTACGGCTTCCTCCAGCACCTGTCCGATGCTTTCCGGAATCAGCAGATCCGCCCTTCTGTCCGCAGAGGTGGCGGATTTGTTAATCAGCACCAGTTTGCTGCCCCGGAAATAATCAATCAGGCCGGCGGCGGGATATACCACCAGGGAAGTCCCTCCGATGATTAAAAGATCTGCCTGGGAAATGGCCAAAACCGCCTTCTGGATCACCTGGTTGTCCAGGCCTTCTCCATACAGCACCACATCAGGCTTCAGGGTGCCGCCGCAGTCACACAGGGGAATTCCCGGGGCATCCAGAACCCTGGACAGGGGCCAGATCTTGCCGCAGGAAAGGCAGATGTTTTTGTCACAGGTGCCATGGAGCTTTAGAACATTTTTGCTCCCTGCCATTTCATGAAGACAGTCAATATTCTGGGTGATGACGGCAGTAAGCTTTCCCTGCTTTTCCAGGGCAGCCAGGGCCAGGTGGGCGGGATTTGGTTTGGCATCCGGGAACAGCATTTTGCTTTTGTAAAAATCATAGAATTCCTGGGTATGCTGGAAAAAAAAGTCGTGGCTTACAATGGTTTCCGGAGGAATGGCGCTTTGCTGGTGGTATACCCCCCGGGCAGAGCGAAAATCCGGAATGCCACTTTCTGTGGAAACTCCGGCTCCTCCAAAAAATACAATACGGCTGCTTTCCTGTATCATTTCTTTTAACTGCTGGACTTTCTCTGTCATAGATTACCTCCTGAAATCGTAAATACCTCCGGGTGCCTTTTACTGCTGCCATAAACCTCCGTTCATGGAGCATAGATTGCATCGGTGCCCTGAAGGGCTACCGGATCCACTTTAATCCCGGGAAATAGCGGAACAAAACCTTGGCAATGATTTTTTTTCTGTAGACATAGGTATTGTTCCAGCGCCGGGAGTCTGCAGAATTATTCCGGTTGTCCCCCAGACAAAAATAAGCTCCCTGTGGAACCTCATAATGGGCATCCGCCTCAGGGATCATAGCTTCCTTGATATAGGACTCTTCCAAGGGGGTATCGGAACCGTTTAAATATACCTTTCCCTCCCGAATATCCACAATATCCCCTGGAAGTCCGATGATGCGCTTTACAAAGTAAATGCTTTCATCATCCGGCCATTTAAAAATAATAATGTCATCTCTTTTGGGTTCGGAAAAAAGATAAGAAAGACGGGAGCCAATGACCCGGTCCCCGGTCATAATGGTGTTTTCCATGGAGGCAGAGGGGACTCTGGAGTTGGCAATAATAAAGGTATTTAAAATCAAAGCAATCACAGCTGCCACCACAATGATGGAAATCCAGCTGAAAATTTCCCGTGCCAGATTAAATTCTTCTTTTGGTGTGTTCATAGTATCAGACCTTTCGTCAATATTCTCTTAAAATTAAAAAGCAAAGCGACACCACCTGCACTCTGAGTTTTACATTTCAGAAGCAAAGGACTCTTGCTGCCGTCTATAAGTGTAAAACAGAAGTGGGTGTATTACAACCTTTCTCCAAAGAAAAACAGTTTAAGATTTACCACACAATATGAAATATAATTCATATTGTATCTTTTGCAGAGTAATATTATGCTCATAGGTTCATGTTAGAATGATGGAAGTTGAGAGGTCAATCATCATAATAAAACGAAAGAGTGTAAATATAATCACATATTACATATATATAATAGTAAATTTTTAGATTTTTATATAATAAAGAGAAATAAAAAATGAATATAGACAAATACAAAAGAAGGTATTACTATAGCCTTAACATGAATGAATGGTCATGTATAAGCAGACTACTGGTAGTGAATGGTAAACAAACTTTACAGCAAACGATCCGTTTTAAAAAAGGATTTGACAAAGGAGTTACTTGTAATGAATGATTTTAAAAATACGGTTGGAATTGTAGGTATGGGGCTCTATCTGCCCAAACAAAAAATGACTGCCATGGAAATTTCACAAGCCACTGGGGGGGTGTGGTCTGAGGAAGCGGTACAAAATAAACTGGGGATTTTGGAGAAGTATATTCCCTCTCAGGAAGCCACAGATGGTACTCAGGAAATGGGGGCTTTGGCAGCTTTGGATTGCTTAAAGAAAACAGGGGAAGATCCGATGAATATAGATGCTGTACTGTGTATTGGTGAGGAATGGAAGGAGTATCCTCTTACCACTTCGGCCTGTTATATCCAGAATCGGATCGGGGCAAAAAAAGCCTGGGCTTTGGATTTATCAAATCGCTGCTGTACGGGTGTTTCTGCTTTGAAGATTGCCAAGGATATTTTATTGACTGATGAGGAATGCCATACTGTACTTGTGGCTGGAGGATATCGAAATGTGGATTGTGTGGATTATAAGGATTCCAATACGTCCTTCATGTTTGATTTATCCGCAGGGGGAGCTGCAATTTTACTAAAGAAAAATTATGGTAAAAATTTGGTGTTAGGTTCTCACCTTATGTCAAATGGTTCCATTGTACATACTTGTGGTGTGGAAATTGGCGGAACCAAAAATCCAGCTACTCCAGATAATCTGGCACAGAGCAATTACCTGCGTGTCATGGAACCGGAGAAGATGAAAAAGGTGCTGAATCGTGAATCTATGGAGAATTGGATGTTTTGCATTGATGAAGCATTACGAAAGTCCTCTCTAACCAGAGAAGATATAGGGTATTTGGATATTCTTCATATGAAGCGGTCTGGACATTTGGAAATGTTGAAGAAATTAAAATTAAGGGAAGATCAGACAATATATTTGGAAAGATATGGCCATCTGGGCCAGCTTGATCAGATTCTTTCTTTAAAACTGGCCTTGGAACAAGGAAAAGTTCAAGATGGAACGGTTGTGGCTATGATTGCAGCGGGAATTGGTTACACCTGGGCTGCCAGTATCATTAAATGGGGAGAAGCATCTTGAGTACATTTATACAACTATTATTGAGAAGCTTTGAAACTGGGGCAATTTATGCATTGGCAGCCCTGGGTATTATTATCGTATACCGCACCAATCGTATGGTGAACTTTGCCCAGGGTACCATGGGAATGTTTGGAGCATTCATTATTACTGCATTGCATGTGAAATTGCAATTGCCCATTACGGTATCTATTTTTCTGGGGTTAATAGGCGCTGTTCTAGTTGGATTTCTAGCGGATTTTCTCATTGTTCGCAGAACCAAACATGTGACCGGGGCAGGAAAGGAAATCATTACCCTGGGAATGTTGATGGTATTTTTAGGAATCACGCCTATGATTTTTGGAGTAGATCCTATGAAATTAGATCGGGTAGTTTCCAACGGTTCATTGACTATAGCCGGGGCCCATCTTTCTTTGAATAGCCTGCTGAATATTATTATTGGTCTGGGATGTACGATAGCATTGTTTTTTTTACTGCAAAGGACAAACCTGGGGCTGGCCATTCGGGTAACCGCCTCCAATGAAGAGGTTGCCAGGCTAATGGGTATTAAAACAGAATCTGTAACTTTGTTTGCTTGGGCGGCGGCTCTGACTTTGGGAGCGTTGTCTGGAGCGCTATTATCAGATTGTTCGTTGCTTCCGTGACGAAGATTTGCGGGGCGACC
>CALISX010000051.1 GCA_938041725.1 uncultured Lachnoanaerobaculum sp. | reverse complement strand
GCGAATACCTGTAGCAGCACGCAAGCTGCTTTGCAGCGAAGTGCTGCGGGGACTTACATATCTGGTGGTGCCGATCCGTCGGCATGGAAGTTTATTGTATGCTTCTGTTTGCTGTTTGCCCTTTGGCTCTGGAGCATACCTGCAGCCGCAGGGGAAAATGGCAGAGACTATGTCCCTGCCATTGACCAAATTGCAGAAAAGTATATTGGAAAAAGTGTTCCCGGTGCCTGTGTGATCCTGTCTGAACAGGGAGAAATCCGATTTTCAAAAGCCTATGGCTATGGGAATTTGGAAAAGAAAAAAGCCATGTGTTGTGACGGTATGGTTTTTGAATGGGGCTCCATTTCAAAAACCTTCATATGGGTCAGCGCCATGCAGCTGGCGGAACAGGGAAAACTGGATTTAAACGAGAATATCCAAAAGTATTTACCTCCGGGATTTTTGAAAAATTCACGGTACCCTCAGCCTGTCACCATGCTCCATCTTATGAACCATACTGCAGGATTTGAGGAGGAGCTTATGGATCTGCGGTATTTTAACCAAAATGAGGAAGTATCTTTGGCCCAGGTACTGTCTCTCCATCAGCCAAAACAGGTATTTGCGCCGGGAGAAGTCAGCGCCTATTCCAACTGGGGCGCAGCCCTGGCTGCCTTGATTGTAGAAAGGATCAGCGGCCAGGAATATAAGGAGTATGTAAAGGAGCATATTCTGCAGCCATTGCATATGCACAATACCTCCATGGGTCCCTTTTGGGAGGATGTTCCTCATCTTTTGGATCAAAAATCAACCGGATACTCGTTTTCGGGAAAAACCTTTAAAAAAGAAGATGCCATGCATTTAAGGATGTATCCTGCAGGAGCCATGAATGGCTCGGTGGAGGATCTGCTGCAGTATGCCCGGGAGTTGGCAAAGGACTATAACAAAAACAGCCCCTTGTTCCAAAATCCAAATACAAAAAAAGAGATGTTTACGGAAACCCATCGTTCCTACGGTTCCGATGCCGGATTGTCCCATGGCTTCTGGCAGTATCCAGGTCATTCTGGAATTCTGGGACATGAAGGGGGAACCTACGGATTTAAGGTACAGTTTTGGGTGGAGCCTGAAAAAGAACGGGCTGTTTTAATTGTAACCAATGTGATGGAAACTGCATTTTGTTCAGAAATCATGGAAGCCTTGACCAGCCAAAATCCTGACAAAACAGAAATTAAAAAGGAACCCTCTGTGCCTGCCAGACTTTTGGAAGGGGATTATCTTCCTGCCAGATCCGTATGGAGCAATGCAGGTAAAATCCAGGGAAGAATGACCATGATTTCCATCAAGGCCCAAAAAGACGGCGGACTGACCCTTACCATGCCCTTTGGCAGCAAAAAACTATACTATGCCCCCCTGGAGGAAAATATTTTTCTATGCAGGGAGGCAAGGCCCGAAGAAAAGCTTCTGGCCTTTACCCTGCAGGAGGGGAAAGTGCATTCCATGAGCTTTCGATTGGCCCACGACTATGTACCTGCCAAACCGATACAGGGAGCCGTGGGAACCGCAGCCGGTTTTGCCTTTTATCTACTGGGGGGACTGCTGTCCGGGATATCCCTGATCCTGCATTGTATTTCCTTTCTCCCAGGACAAAGGAAATGGAAGGGGCAAAGCTTGGTTATGGCTGCTTCGGGAACCATACTCTGCCTATCCGGCCTAATCGGAATGCTCCACTGGTTTTCCATTTACAGCATCATTGGATGGGAATTAAATGCAGTCGTGGTGATTGGCCGAATTTGTGCTGCAGCAGGAATCCTCTCCGGCATCCATCATTGCATCCAAGAAAAAAGGGGTACAAAGGGGATGTTTCTGTTGATTTTTATGACACAATGCCTGGCAGCCGGTTATCTGGGGTTTTTGACCTCTTCCTGACGGCCCTTATAAGATAGTCTGGCAGCCGATGGAGCATGGCCTGCTCTACCGCAATTTTGCATGAATAAAATCCATACACAGCTGTCTTTCCGCTTCGTCTGCAAACACTCGAAGCGGAAGGATCAGCGCCATCATCGGTGCCGTATAGAGGTAAACCGCCTTTTCCGACTGTTTGATCTCTGTGATGGCTCTGTACTGTATCGAGCTTTCCTCATACTCTGTTACCGTACGAATTGCACCCTCCTCAAAGAAAAGGCTCCTTTCTCCAAGGATATTGTTTTTTCCTCCCTTAAAAGACAAAACCTTTTTTGCATTTCTCAATACTGTCGCATCAAAATATTTTGGGAAACCGAACCAGAACAGTATGGATAGGAGTACCATAGTAACTAAAATTCCAACAATAAAATCAACACGGTTTCTCTTGGCCCCTTCCAGCAGCCAGAATACCAAAGCGGTTCCAAAGGGGATCACTGCAAAAATAATACGAAACAGCTTTTTCCGTTTTATATAAAATGGATAGTTCTTCACTGTAAACATGTTGAAGTCCAGATAATCCTGCTCCGTCAAATTAAATGTGAATTTCATTTCTTCCCTTTCTGTAAGCCTCCAACCTACCCAAACTCTATTCTATGGATTGCCATTTTCATGATACTGTCACCGATCCTTGCAAGAAGGCGATGGGAAAAACGAATTCCAGGACTTTTCATATCATAATAACCAAGCATGTATCCTTTTGATACAACCTTGATTTTTTCAGACCAATTCAATTGTTTTTTGGGATCCTCTATGTAAAATAAGCCTTCCACATCCTGAATCCCCATATTCTTTAGTACCTTTGACATCATAAGCTTCAAGCCCAATTTTCCTACACTGTCAAACACCAGCCGCCCCTTGGGGTATCATTTCGATAACTCTAATACCAATGCCTTTACTTCATTTTTTTTAAAATAATGAAATACCCCCGCAGCGATAAAAACAGCTCCATTTGAAGCCTCCACCTCCTCCATCCAGGAATAATCCTTCAAATCACAGGGAATACTCTTTTCTCGATCCATCTCTATAATCAATTTGCTGCGAACGGCTATAACATCTGGAAAATCCACATTCACAATTTGGCAAAGTCCATTATCACAAGACTTTCCAGTTTCATCCAGACCACAGCCAAGGTTTACTACCGTCGCTTCTGGATACTTTTCCAAGTAATGCTTAATCTCCCACATCATGTCTAATTGCCGCATAGCAGCTTCTAGAGCACCAAATTCATAAAAGAAGGAATTTCTTTTTTTCTCCAGTTGAGAAAAATCATAGTCTAATCTCTGGCATAATGTCTGCGCAAATTCATCTCTATAAAGGGCAGGAAAT
>CALISX010000050.1 GCA_938041725.1 uncultured Lachnoanaerobaculum sp. | reverse complement strand
TTATCTATGTTTGTGTGAATCTGGTGACAGACCTGTCCTATCGGGTGCTGGATCCTAGAATCCGGCTGGGAGGGACCAGGGGATGAGGGATTTTATTACAGTGCGACGACAGAAAATCCGAAAGGACCATACCAGGCAGAGGCTGTATATTTTCTTGCTGCTGACGGTTTTGCTGATGCTGGTAGTGCTTTTTGCCCGATTTATTTCCCCCTATGACCCCAATGCACAGAGCTTTCCCTCTCTGGCGCCTCCCAGCAGGCTGCATCCTGCAGGCACTGACCGCCTGGGACGGGATATGCTGTCCCGTATTCTGATTGGATTGCAGACCAGTGTGCTGTCCACTTTGGCCTTAGTGGGACTCATTACAGTGACCGGAACAATCATTGGGATTTTATGCGGATATCTGGGGGGAGTGGTGGATGCCCTTATGATGCGGGTATCAGATGTATGTCTGGCTTTCCCCGGCCTGGTATTTGCCCTGGCCATTGCAGCCCTGCTGGAGGGGGGACTTTTCAATGCAGTGCTTGCTTTGGCGGTGATCAGCTGGCCCAAATATGCCCGGATTGCCAGAAGTCAGGCTTTGGTTTTGAAAAGTACAGATTACATTGCGGCAGCCCGGCTGGCCGGAGACACCTCCCTGCAAATCATTTTCCGCCATATCCTGCCAAACAGTGCCGGTCCGATTCTTGTGACTGCCATGCTGGACATCGGCACCATGATGATGGAACTGGCGGGATTGAGTTTTTTGGGTTTGGGAGCCACGCCTCCCACCGCAGAGCTTGGAAATATGATGAGTGCGGGGCGGAGTATGCTGCAGACCTATCCCTGGGTGATTATCGGCCCGGGCATTGGGATTTTTACTGCAGTTGTAATTTTTAATTTATGCAGTGATACTGTGCGGGACTATCTGGGGAAAGATTGATTTCGTTTTTCCAGAATCCTGGCAGCAGGATAGATCATGAAGACGAGGAGAATAACAAATGAAAAGAAAAAAAATCTTGTTGGCGCTATTGACGGGGGCCTCCCTGGCCTTGGGACTGTTATCCGGCTGCGGCTCCCGGAATGCTTCCGTGGGTGAAAAAGCTGCTGAAACCACATTTGTGTTTGGGGATACCACCTTTAATGCGGAAAATGAAGAGCCGGATGTGAATCCCCACAATGCCTATGCCGGCTGGGCCTGTATTCGTTATGGCATAGGGGAAACCCTATTCCATTATTCAGACAAGATGGAGATGGAACCCTGGCTGGCTGCAGGCTATGAGCGGATAGACGAGCTGACCTGGAAAATCACTCTGCGGGACAAGGTGGCTTTTTCCAGCGGACGAAAGATGGATGGCCAGGCTGTCAAGGAATGCCTGGAACATCTGGTAAAAGCCCATGAGAGGGCTGCCAATGATCTGATGATTGATACCATCAGCGCTGAGGGTCAAACGGTAACCATCACCACAAAGGAGCCCCGCCCCACTCTGCTGAACTATCTGAGCGATCCCTATGGCTGTATCATTGATATGGAAGCGGGCATTACGGAAGAGGGCATGGTTTCCGGCACAGGTCCTTATATTGCCGCTTCTTTGACCACCGGCAAGGAACTGAACCTGGTAAAAAATAAAAACTACTGGAATGGGGAACCTGGATTTGACCATGTGACGGTGCTGACCATTACAGATGGAGACACCCTCACCATGGCCCTGCAGTCCGGCGAGATCCAGGCAGCCTATGGCATGCCCTATGCCAGCTACCCCTTGTTCCAAAACCAGGAGTATACCTTTTCCAGCACCGCCACCAGCCGGGCTTTTTTTGCCGCTGTGAATTTTGAAAGCCAGATCATGCAGGATCCTGCAGTGCGTCAGGCCCTGGCCATGGGAATTGACAAGGAACGGTTTGTGAATGATTTGCTGGCTGGCAATGGCTACCCTGCTGCCGGGGTTTATCCGGACAGCTTCTCTTTTGGAGGGGATGCCGTAAAGGCCAGGCGCTATGACCCGGAGGGAGCCAAAGGGGTATTGGAAGCAGCAGGCTGGGTGGATACAGATGGAGACGGCATCCGGGAGAAGGACGGCCAGACCCTGGCCATCCGCTGGCTTACCTATCCCAGCCGCCAGGAGCTGCCTTTGCTGGCGGAATCCGCCCAGGCCAGCCTGGGGGAGATCGGCTTCCAGGTGACGATTAACAGTACGGCGGATCACAACAGTATCCGGGTAGACCCGGCTGCATGGGATGTCTACGCCAGTGCCATGGTGACAGCACCCACCGGCGACCCGGCCTATTTCTTTACCACCCGCTGTCTGGACAGCTCCACAGCCAACAACGGCCACTACCACAGCGATGCTCTGGAAAGCCTGGCGGCAGAGCTGGATCAAACCTTTGATACGGAAAAAAGAGGAGAACTGGCCGTAAAGATGCAGCAGATTCTTTTGGAGGATGACGCCTTTGTATTCTGTTCCCATCTAAAGATGAGTATGGTTTCCCGGTCTGATGTCACCGGTTTGACAGCCCATCCCTGCGATTTTTATGAGATCACAGCGGATCTGCGTCCTGCCTCATAACATCATGGGAGACAGGGGTATGGAGCCTTTATTAACCTATCAATCTGTGGAAATCAGCTTTCAAGGGTGCGCCGTGACCCATTCTGTAAGCTTTACCCTGTACCCGGGAGAAATCCTGGGTATTGTGGGGGAATCGGGCAGTGGCAAAAGCACTCTTTTACGGGCTGCCATGGGGCTTTTGGGCAGCAATGGCCTGGTAACCAGGGGTGATATTTGGTTCCAAGGCAAGGATCTGCCGGATTTGGAGGCTCACGAAATGCAAAAGATTTGCGGCGGGCAAATCGGAATGATTTTTCAAGATACCGGTGCTTCCCTTTGCCCCATCCGCACCATTGGAGATCAAATATATGAGAGTATGGCAGCCCATAGGGAAATAACCAAAGCACAGGCAAAGGGCGAGGCCTTGGCATTGTTTGAAAAACTGCAGTTTAACAACGGGCAGCGTATCTGGGATTCTTATCCCTTCGAACTTTCCGGCGGCATGGCCCAGCGGGTTGGCGTTGCCATGGCCATGCTGCTGAAGCCTCAGGTACTGCTGGCGG
>CALISX010000049.1 GCA_938041725.1 uncultured Lachnoanaerobaculum sp. | reverse complement strand
AATGGAAACTCCTTTTTCATACTGGTGTGGTCCAGTTTAAATTGCGTATACCTTACCTACAAGTTTTTTTCCCTGCCATCAGCTGCGCTGCTGGTAATTCCTGGTTTTCTTTATAAGAAAGGTGGTGTAAACTATAATCAACAAAAGATATAATCCACCAGGATAATTTTTACTTTTTTTATATACAAATATATTTTTTAAGGAGGAGGAGATGTTCGTCATTGTCACCTATGATGTAAAGGCCAAGCGGGATCCCAAGGTGATGAAAACTCTTCGCAAATATCTAACCCATGAGCAGCGCTCCGTATTTGAGGGACTGATTACCCCGGGGCGATTAAAGCATTTAAAGGAAGAGCTGAAAAGGATTGTGGATGTTTCGGAGGACAGCATCAATATTTATTCCCTGGAAACCCTGCGCTATTCCAAAAAGGAAAGCATCGGAAAACAGGTGTATCATGGGAACATTTTATAGGTCATCCTATGAAAAAACTTACTATAACAGATCTTTTTCTCCCGGAGCATATTGAAGAGGCCTTGAACCATCTTTCCACCAAAAAGGACACCTGCGGCATAGACGGAGTTTACCTTTCCGATCTGCGGGAGGACTGGAGCATTAATGGGGAACGGTATCTTTCCCTGCTGCGGGAGGGGAAGTACAAGCCAGGAATTGTACAAATCTTTGAAATTGTCAACTTTACAGGGAAGAGGCGGTGCATTTCTTCTTTTAACAGCATTGACCGCCTTATTTTGCGCTGTCTGGCTGTCTCCCTGGAAAAACAGTATGATTCTGTTTTTTCCGCTTCCAGCTTTGCCTTTCGCCCCGGTCTGGGGGTGGATAAGGCTGTGGCTGCGGCTGCTGGATATCTGAACCAGGGTCTTGGCTGGGTGGCTGTCATTGATATAAAGAATTATTTTGATTCCATTCCCATTGACCGGATGGAAATGATTTTGAAGCGGCTGATTGAGGACAAAGCGGTACTCTCCCTTTTACATAAATTCCTCTGCTGCAGAATCTCAGAGGACAATGTGATCAAAACCAAAAACAAGGGGATTTTACAGGGTTCTCCCATCAGTCCCTTTCTGGGAAATCTTTATCTGACCCTGTTGGACGCCCAATTAGAATCCATGCATATTTCCTTTTGCCGCTATTCCGATGATATTTCCATGTTTTTTGCCAGCTTTGAGGAAGCCAAAGAGGTCTATGAGAAAACAGCCGGGATTTTAAAAAATGATTTGGAGCTGGACATCAACCAGCAAAAAAGCGGAATCTATGAGGGCGTGAAACAGCATTATCTGGGCTATAGCTTCACAAAAAATAAAAAAGAAAATCTGATTTTGGCTGTCAAAAAGAAAAAAGCACCCCAAAAGGTTTTCCACCAATGGAGCACCACCGCCATTCAAAGAATTGACCAGAATTACCATATTATCAACAAAGGAATCTTAAACCGCAAAGACTATACTTTGCTTTTTGAAAATGACCGGGGGAAAAAATTCCTTCCTGTGGAAGCCACAGAAAGCCTGAATGTGTATTCCTCCATTATTTTTTCTTCGGAATTTTTTAAATACATCGGCGGGAAGAAAATCTGTGTCAATATTTTTGACAAATACGGGGAGCTGGCCAGCACCTTTGCACCTCCGGAAAGCCAGCACGGGGGCCTTACCATGTTAAAACAGGCTGCCATCTATCTGGATACGGAGAAGCGGAAGGCCATTGCCAAAAAACTGGAGATCGGATCTCTCCACAATCTGCGGTCCAATCTCCGGTATTATGAAAGGCACCGGCCCCAGGGAAATCTTAAGGAGGCCATTGCTTCCTTTTCCCAGTGGATTACCCAGATGAATGAGGCGGAAGATATACAAAAACTCTTAACCATTGAGGCCAGAGCCAGACAGCTGTACTACAGCCTTTTTCGTGAAATCATAGACAACCCCGCCTTTGCCTTTACCAAGCGCACCCGGCGTCCGCCGCGGGATCCTTTAAATGCCCTCATCAGCTTTGGCAATGTGTTTTTGTATAACCGCATTGCCATGGAAATTCAAAAAACTTCTCTGGATATCCGCATCGGCTTTGTCCATGCCACCAACCGAAGAAGCCAATCCCTAAATCTGGATATTGCCGATTTGTTTAAACCGCTGATTGTGGATCGAGCCATCTTTACTGCTCTGAACCGCCATATGCTCCATGAGCTGGAGCA
>CALISX010000048.1 GCA_938041725.1 uncultured Lachnoanaerobaculum sp. | reverse complement strand
ATGGTTCTTGGAACTGTAGCAGGCTCTGGGGAAATCAATATTCCAGGCCCCTATGCCCATTACCTGCATGAGGGTATTGTGTATGTGGATCCGGTGTATAAAACTGCAGGTTTTCAAATTAAGTCTGGATCCAATGCCGGAGAATGGCGTTCCCGAAGAGGCGTGACAAAGATTATGTCCAGCCCTGTGAGGGAGTTGCAGTTCTTTGGTGCTCCTATGCGGGGAAAGAAATTCTTTGATCGAATGAAAGCAGATCATAAGTCGGATATTCTACATGCTGTACAATCTTTTATTAATGGAGGAAGAGCAGTATGACTATCATAGATTTTATGAAGGAAAAGCTATCTGCATACCCTAGGATATCAGACTTTTTGGCAGGGGGTGAGATCCATATTGATTTTACGGAATCTCAGCCTACAAATTATGGACTGTCCAGCACCGGGGATAGTCTTGTAAAAGAGGATCTGCTTGGAAATCAGATCAGGCAGCATAACTTTTCATTATACGCTGTGAACCAGTCTTTTACGAATTATAACAGGTTGGCAAACAGCAATTTTTTATATGATTTGACCTACTGGCTGGATCATTTGCCGGAAGAATCTGTTACTTTTGAAATTAACGGCAAGGAAGTGTCAAGTATCTTTCTTAAGGCCACTGCATCCAATGCTATGAGTATGGGTTTAATGGGCGACACTATAGATGCCGGGATTATGTATCAGGTTCAGATTCAAGCAAAATATATGTTGGAAAGCGAGGAATAAATGGCTTTAAGAGGAAAAATTAAAAGAAAATTTATGGCGCATTACATCAATACGGCAGAGGGAGGGGCAGCTGCAGCTTATAGCAGACTTGGAAAAGACCTGGAAGAGCATAACATAGAGATGAATGCTAATGTGGACACCAAGAGTAATATCCTTGGTGAAACTTCTGTGACTCTGGACAGCTATCAGCCCCAGGCCTCTGTTGAACCCTACTATGCTGTAATCGGAGATCCCCTCTTTGCGAGATTGCAAAAGATTGTGGATGAGAGACAGACTCTGGATGATCTGGTTACAGATGTGGTGGAAGTCCATCTTTGGGAGGAGGACAGCGGAACCCCTGGAACGTATGCTGCATATAAGGAGGATGCCATTATAGAGGTGGCCAGTTATGGCGGTGATACCACAGGATATCAGATCCCCTTTAATGTGCATTACACCGGGAATCGGACAAAAGGAAAATTCGTTTTTGCCACCAAGGCATTTACTGCTGATTAAGGAGAAACAGGATGAGAAATTTGTCGTTTAATGATGGTAAAGAAAGTTTTACCATCAATGGAGATACATCCAGGGTAATCCGGTTTAACCCGGCGGATCCGGAGATCATCAATCGAATTTTAAAAGTCCAAAAAGATTTTTCAAACTACGAGGTTCCGGAAGATATTGAGCTTAACCCGGATGGCAGTCCCAAGGGGGATGCGGAAAAGAATGGTGCGTATGTGGCAGAGGTTACAAAGGCCATGCGAACCGCATTCAATGATATCTTTAATGAAGACGTGTATGATACCATTTTTGCCGGGCAGTCTCCTCTTTGCATTACTGGAGAACAGTACCTGTATGAAGGAGTTTTGGACGGTCTTCTGGATATTATGAAGCCTGCTGTGGAAGCGTATAACCAAGAGAATGCAAAGCGGATGAGCAAGTATCTGGGAACTGTAAAATGATTGGGCAGCTCCCAGATACTTTGTCTGTCGGGAACCAGGAATACCAAATTGAAACGGATTTTAGAAATATTTTGGTATTTCTGGAAGCCTGCGAGGATCCGGAATTGAATGAAGAAGAAAAGCTTTTTATTTTGCTGAAAAGAATTTTTGGAAAGCGGTATGAATTCATTCCCCAGGAGCTTTTACCGGAGGCTGCAAGACAGGCAAAATGGTTTGTGGACTGCGGAAGATCAGAAGAGGAAAGCCATACAAGAAAAATGATAGATTGGGTACAGGATGCCTTTATTATCTTTCCTGCTGTCAATAAGGTGGCCGGGAAAGAAGTACGGGGGGCGGATTGCATCCACTGGTGGACTTTTATGGGCTACTTCATGGAGATAGAGGGAGGAACTTTTTCTACAGTCCTATCTATCAGAAGCAAAAAGCAAAGAGGGAAAAAACTGGAGAAATGGGAGCAAGAGTTTTATCAGAAAAATAAAGGGCTTTGTGATTTAAAACAGAGATATACAAAAGAAGAGCAGGAAGAAATTGATTATTGGAACAAAATCTTGTAGCGGGGAGAAAGGAGGACATCAATGGCCGGGAGTGATGGAAGCTTAAAATTTGATACAAAAATCATTACAGATGGTTTTAAAAACGGCATGAGAACACTTAAACAGGCCCTGGAATCCTTTAAGCAGTCTATGGCGCATACAGGGGACCAGATAGATAAATCCTTTGACAAAAGTGCAAGAATCATGGCTCTTGAAAATAAAATAACCCAGACAAAAGCAAAGATAAGTTCTTTGACAGCAGAGCTTAATCGTCTTGGGGCTGCTAAAATTCCAACAGAAGACTTCCTGTGGTACGAAAAGCAGATTGCTGCCACCAGGTTAGAACTGGAAAAACTCCAAAACCGTCAAGAGAGAATGGAATCCCTTGGAGTCAATAAGAATTCTGCCAGTTGGAAAGCCCTTCAATACGATATAGAGAACACTACCCATAAACTGGAAACATACAAGTCAGAACAGGCCCAGTTGGCGGCAGATGGAGAGGCTTATGCGAATGGCGGCGAAAGCGAGGCATACCGCAGAGTAGCAGAGCAGATACAACAAACCAGTTCCCAGCTAGAAATATATCGCCAAAGACTGCGGGAGGCGGGAGGAGAAGAAGAGGCTGGGGTACAGAGTACAGGGAAATTCGCAATTGCTTTAGGGATTGCAAAGGCTGCTTTTAAAAAGCTTTCCGATGCAGCTGTTTCAGCTGGCAGGGCAGTGGCTTCCTTTGCAAAAAAAATAGGGGCTGGCTTTGTTAGTGCTATGGGGAAATTTGGCAAGTCCGCTGTTACAAGCTTCCAAGGCAAAATAAAAGATATGCTTTCCGGATTTAAAAAATTGGCCAGTGGCAGTGACGGGGCAGGAAAGGGCATTTTAAGACTGTCCAACATGTTTAAAATGCTTTTGATCCGTATGGCAATGCGGGCAGTGATTCAAGGGGTTGTGGAAGGCTTCAAGAACCTGGTGCAGTATTCCAATGATGCCAATCAGACAATATCAGGGCTGATGGCATCTATGACTTATCTTAAGAATAGCTTTGCGGCAGCGTTTGCCCCAATCTTGTCTATTGTAGCTCCGGTGCTGAATACCTTGATTAGTCTGCTAGCCACAGCATTGAATTATATCAATCAATTCTTTTCTGCTTTGGGAGGGAAAACCACTTTTGTTCGGGCAAAAAAGGTAAATGAAGATTATGCAAAAAGCTTGAAAGGCACCGGTGGAGCAGCAAAACAGGCCGGGAAAGAAGCAAAGAAAGCTTTGGCGCCATTTGATGACCTGATTCAGCTGCAAATTGATTCCAACAAGTCCTCTGGAGGCGGCGGAGGAGGCGGTGGTGGCGGAGGCGGTGGCCCTGCCAACATGTTTGAAACCGTAGGGATTGATAAGGGGATCAGCGACTTTACCAACAAGTTAAAGGAAATGTTCAAAGCCGGCGACTGGGCAGGAATTGGCAAGCTAATTGGCGAGAAAATCAATGATGCAGTAGCAAGATTCACGGAGTTCATAAAGTGGGACAATATTGGCGGCAAAATCATTACAGCTTTTACCACCATATTCAATAGCCTTGTGAAGACGATTGATTGGAATGCCATCGGCGTAATGTTCGGAGAAGGAATCAATACCATTGCCCATACTCTGTACTTACTTCTTACCGGAATTGATTGGAGACAGTTGGGGAATGCCTTGGGCGAAGGGGTAATGGGGATCGTTAATACTGTGGACTGGGATTTGTTTGGCAGAACCATAGGAGCCTACTTTATGGCAAAGGTATCCTTGCTGCTTGGTTTTGTGGAAAAAATCAAGTGGGGGGATATTGGCAGAGCGATTTCCAAAGCCCTAACTGGAATGATCAATGAAATCAAATGGGATCAGCTTGGTTTGCTGTTTGCAGAAAGTTTAAATGGTATTTTCAAGATGGCTGGGGACTTTGCCAGAGATTTCAATTGGACTGATTTCGGATTAAAGCTTTCTTCTGGTCTTGCTACATTCTTCCAAAACTTCCAATGGGGAGAAATGGGAACTGCCATAGCAGATTTCTTTAATGGGATTTTTGATGCTTTGATGGCCTTTGATTTGGGAGCCCATTTAGTTTCTTTTGCTAATGGACTTGCAGACAGCCTTAGTTCTTTTTTCAATGGATTTGACTGGGCAACGGCTGGGACAGCCATCAGCGATATAGTAATGGGGCTGTTGAATTCTCTCATTACTTTACTTGATGAAACAGACTGGGCCGCCTTTGGGGAAGGTGTGTTTAAAACGCTCTCTGCTATAGACTGGGGAGGAATTGCCAGCCGTATTGCAGATATATTTTTCACAGCAATAGGTTTGGCATTTGGTGCTTTGGTGCGTATTGTCGGCGGGCTGAT
>CALISX010000047.1 GCA_938041725.1 uncultured Lachnoanaerobaculum sp. | reverse complement strand
GATATCATCTATTTGATCCATGGATGTAAAGTTTACATTCTCCATACCTATTTCCTGACCTTGGTAGATAAACGGAAGACCACGCAGCATAAACTGCATAGTACCAAGGAACTTCTTAGCAGTTTCACTTAGATCTTCTGAAGGAATATAGTGACTTACACCTCTTGGTTCATCATGATTTTCTATGATATTGCAAAGATACCCTGTTCCATGGGTCAAAGCCGCCTGGGAAAATATTGTGTCCCGAAAGGCATTGGGGGTGATTTTGGGTCTGTCATACCACCCCTTTTTATGATTGTCCAAAAGATGAGTGCTAAAGTCAAAAATACTGGAAAAGACCCCCTCCTCTCCGACGTATTCCTTCAGCCTGGCTTCATCATAGTCAAAAAGCTCTGCCACGGTAAAGGCAGAATGCCTGGCAAAGGTTTCCTCCTTTAACTCCTTTAAAAAATCCAGCAGACCCGTCACATGGGGAAAGATCCGACTGCAGTCTGCCAATCCGTCCTCCCCGTCTGAAGGCAGATCCCCCAGGGACAAATCCTTTTTAATATTCACAATGGCATCAATGCGAAAACCAGCCAGCCCCTTTTCCAGCCACCAGTTGATGTTTTTGTAAATCTCCTGGCGCACTTTGGGATTTTCCCAGTTTAAATCCGGCTGTTCCTTGGCAAAAAAATGAAGATAATACAGATCGGTGCCGGGAATGGGCTCCCACACACTGCCTCCGAAATAGGAACGCCAGTTGTTGGGGGCCTTCCCATCCTTTCCCTCCCGGATAATAAAATACTTGCCGTATTCTCCCAAAGGATCCTTCAGAGCCTTTTGAAACCATTCATGTTCGCTGGAACAATGATTGGCCACCAGATCCATTAAAATCCCAATGTTCCGTTTTTTGGCCTCTTGCAAAAGCTCCTCCATGTCCTCCATGCTGCCAAAGAGGGGATCAATACTGTAATAATCCGCAATATCGTACCCCTGGTCCACAAAAGGGGACTTGTAAACAGGGGAAAGCCACACCAGGTCAATGCCCAGGTCCTTTAAATAATCCAGTTTGGAAATAATCCCCTGAAGATCCCCCACACCATCTCCATTAGAATCCATAAAGCTCTTGGGATAGATCTGATAGGCAATGCTTTTATGCCACCATTGTTTTTTCATATAAACCTCATACGGATACTCTGCTGTATCCTTCTATCTTCCATATAATTCTGTCAGTTTCCGGATTTTCCTGGCCAAATCCCCGGTCAAAACCCCGGCCTTCATACGCCAGCGCCAGTTCCCGAAGGCCTGCCCCGGCACATTGATCCTGGCTTCCTCCCCCAGCTCCAGATAATCCTGCATCTGGGCCACAAAAAGATCCGACACACTGGCCATCCCCCCCCGGAGCATAGCCGCCGGAAGCTTGTCGGCCTCCTGTACATTAAAATAGGCCATGGCTGCTGCCACATCCTCCGGATCTGCATCCAGAATCCATCCGGCCAAGGTGGCGTTGTCATGGGTGCCGGTATAGCATACCGTATTTTTAGTATAGCTGTGGGGCAGATATACGCTGTTGGCCGCATCCCTTCTGTCAAAGGCAAATTCCAAAATCTTCATGCCTGGAAATCCTGATGCCTCCACCAGCCTGCGTACCTGGGGGGTGAGATATCCCAAATCCTCTGCAATAAAGGCCACCTTCGGGAAATGCTCCTGCAGCACCTGGATCAGATCCATCCCCGGGCCTTGAATCCACCTGCCCTTTTGGGCGGTGGTTTCCCCATAGGGGACGGACCAATAGCTTTCCATTCCCCGGAAATGATCAATCCGCAGCACATCATACAGTCTGGCTGCCCCGGCAATCCGCCTGATCCACCAGCTATAACCGTCCTTTTTCATGGCCTCCCAGTTGTACAATGGATTTCCCCAAAGCTGCCCGGCATCGCTGAAATAGTCCGGGGGCACCCCTGCCACCTCTATGGGCCTGCGGTTTTCATCCAGCAAAAAATATTCCGGCGCAGACCACACATCGGCAGAGTCCATGGAAACATAAATGGGGATATCTCCGATAATCCCGATGCCCTGTGTTCTGGCATAGGATTTTACCCTTTCCCACTGTTTAAAAAACTGGTACTGCAGATAAATATAAAACTCAGTTTCCTCTGCCAAAAGGGATCGGCAGACCTTTAAGGCCTCCCCCTCCCCTTTTTTTAAAGCCTCATCCTGCCAGTCCGTAAAGCAGGCCATATGAAAATGCTGCTTTAAGGCCATGTACAAAGCATAGTCCTGTACCCAGGAAGCGTTTTCCCGGGCAAAGTCCCCAATCTCCCGGGCATGGGCGGCTTGATCCCTTTGAAAGGCCAGTCGCAAAAGAGAAAACCGGTTTTGGTAAACCTTTTCGTAATCCACCAGCCAGGGATGCTCCCCCCAGCTTCTTTGGGTGATTTCCTCCGGCAAAAGGCTTCCCTCCTCCACCAAAATCTCCAGGTCAATAAAATAGGGGTTTCCGGCAAAGGTGGAAAAGCTTTGGTAGGGAGAATCCCCATACCCCGTAGGCCCCACCGGCAGCATCTGCCAGTATTTCTGACCGGCAGCCTGCAAAAAATCAATAAAATTCAGGGCTTCCTTTCCTAAGGTTCCAATGCCGTAGGGGGAGGGAAGGGAAAAGATGGGCATTAATATTCCACTGCTTCGTTCCATATCACCCCTTCACAGCGCCGGAAAGCACACCCTTGATAATATGTCTTTGTCCCATCAGGTAAAGAATCACCACCGGCAGTATGGTCATCACAATACAGGCCATCATGGGACCCATTTCCACCTTGCCGTAGCTTCCCCTAAAGTACTGCACCAGCATGGGAATGGTTCTGTATTTTTTAATATCCAGCACCAAGGTGGGGAGCAAAAAGTCATTCCACACCCACATGGTTTCCAGAATTCCCACGGAAATCATGGTGGGGCGCAAAATAGGCATTACCACATTAAAATAGGTCTGTACCGGATTGCAGCCGTCAATCATGGCCGCCTCTTCGATTTCAATGGGAATGGCCCGCATAAAGCCGGTGAACATAAACACCGCCAGTCCTGCCCCAAAGCCCAGGTAAATAAAGCAAATAGTCCAGGGAGTATTAAACCGCAGCCCGAAAATGCTCAGGCGGTCCGCAGTCTGGGACAGACTGAACATTACCATCTGGAAGGGCACCACCATGGAAAAGGCGCAAAGGGTATACATCACCTTGGACAGGATATTGTTTACCCTGCTGATGTACCAGGCGCACATGGAGCAGCAAAGCAAAATCAAAACCACAGAGGTGATGGTAATCAGGGAAGAGTAAAATAAGCTCTTTAAAAAACCCTGGGCCCCTATGGCATTGATGTAGTTGGAAGCCCCGGCAAAGGCCTCTCCAAAGGGCAGGTCAAAGGCCTTATCCGTTCCAATGGCCCCCTCCTTTTTAAAGGAGTTGAATACCACCAAAAGAATGGGGTACATATAAGCCACGGCCAGCAGGGCAAAAAACACACTGAGAATATGGTCGCTTAAGGTTCTTTTTCTTTCCATTATTGCTGTACCTCTCTTTCACGGGTGATTCTTAACTGTCCCAGGGCGATTATCACCACCAGAATAAAGAAAATCACGGCCTTGGCCTGTCCAATGCCCTTCCATAAGGGACCGGATCTGCCATAGAAGGTATTATAAATATTCAAGGCCAGCATTTCCGTGGAATGGGCGGGATCTCCTCCTGTGAGGGCCAGGTTCTGGTCAAAGAGCTTAAAGGAATTGGTAATACTTAAAAACAAGCAGATGGTTAAAGAGGGCATCACCATGGGAAGCTTGATCTTCCACAGAGTCTGCCAGGGGGTCGCCCCGTCAATCTGAGAGGCCTCCATCAGCACAGTAGGAATATTCTGCAAGCCGGCAATATAAATAATCATCATATATCCGATCTGCTGCCAGCACATCAGAATAATCAATCCCCAAAAGCCTGCTGTGGTATTTAAAGCCAAAAGGGGCTTGGACATGGCGGAAAGTACACCGTTTAATAGAATCTGCCAGATGTATCCCAGAACAATGCCGCCGATGAGGTTGGGCATAAAGAATACGGTTCTGAAAATATTGGTGCCCCGGATGTTTTTGGTCAGCGACAGGGCAATCATAAAGGCCAGTACATTAATGGCCACGGTAGCCACAATGGCAAACAGGGCAGTGTATCCAAAGGAATAGACAAAGGAGGTATCGGTAAGCCCCTGGATATAGTTTCCGATGCCTGTAAGCTTTGCATTCTCAACAGTGGTAAATTTACAAAAGGAAAGATAGATTCCCTGGATAAAAGGCCAGATAAAGCCCACCATAAACGCCAGGAGTGTGGGCAATACAAAAACCGGGAACCACTTTTCAAGTGTCTTGCTCATGTTTTCCCCTTTCAGGTAAAAAATATTTTTCCGGCGACAGTCCCCTTCCAAACCCTGCCGGCTGGCAGTTTGGAGCAGAATTTCTTAGGAAGACGCAGCCTTCCTGGATTTTCCGGGGAAAGCAGGGATTCCTGCTCCCCCCTTTATTTAATTTCTTAGTTCTGGGAGGAAGCTGCTACTTCGCTCTTCCATCCATCCACAAAGGCGGTAACCCCCTTGCTCCAGTTGTCTGGTGTCTGGTCGGCGGCATAAACCGTAAGGGCAGAGCCCACTTCATCCTTCCAGTTCTGAGAGGGCATGGTGGTAAAGTTCCAGGATACCGGCACCTTGCCTTCCTCTGTCAGCTTTGCATCCTCCTTTACAAACACATTGTCAGAGGGCAGCGCTTTCTTAAAGGGAATGACAAACTGCATATCCTCAGCCATGGTCTTGGTTCCCACCTCAGAGGTTACGCACCAGTCGATAAAGTCCAGCGTAGCCTGAATATCATCCTTTGAGGACATATTGTTGACACACCAGTAATTCTCTGTTCCAGTGCAAAGTCCCTGCTTGGCTTCATCCCCTACACCAATGTAAATGGGAATCATGGTCAGATCTTCATCCTTCAGCTTGCCGCTGTCTAAAATATTCTTATACTCCCAGGATCCGTTCTGATAGAACACAGCCTTGCCATCCAGGAATTCATTTCTGGAATCATCAGCGGTTTTGGCAGAAAGCTCCTTGGGATCTACGGTGCTGTTGTTGATATACAGATCAAAAATATCCTTGTAATTGTCCAAATAGGTTCCCTTAATGGCATCGGTGGATGTGATCTTATCGGCCTGATACTCAAAGTAAATGGGCAGATTGGCCAGGTGGGTCTTATATCTCCAGTCAGAGGAACTGTCCATACCTGCAGAGGTAAAGGCTGCAAATCCCAGTTCCTCCTTTCTGGCGGTGATATCCTCTGCCACCTTCTTTAAATCTGC
>CALISX010000046.1 GCA_938041725.1 uncultured Lachnoanaerobaculum sp. | reverse complement strand
TCCTCTGGTGACACTGCTTTGTGTCTACATAGGGTTTCGCCTCTGGGGGCTGGGGGGGATGATTTTGGCCATTCCTGCAGGGATGGTGTGCATTAAAATCTATGAATACGGGATACTGGATGGTTTTTTACATAACTGCAGGAGATTAATGAAAGAGATAAAAGAATTTAAAAGAAGATATGAATGAACAGGAAAATTTACAGTATATTCAAATGACCCAAACTCCAGTGCCTGCCCTGATTCTGCGTTTGGCAGTCCCCACCATCATCAGTATGCTGGTAACCAACATTTACAATACAGCAGATACTTTTTTTGTAGGTAAGCTGGGAAACAGTGCCTCCGGCGCTGTGGGGATTGTGTTTTCCTTAATGGCGGTGCTTCAGGCTTTGGGGTTCATGTGCGGCCACGGCTGCGGCAGCATGATGTCCCGGCACCTGGGGAAAAGGGAGTATGCTGTGGCTGCACAGCTGGCCTCCACAGGCTTTGTAATGTCCCTTATTTTTGGCACTGGGGTAGGGATTTTGGGGCTGCTTTTTTTAGAACCATTGATGATTGTGATGGGAAGCACACAGACCATTTTACCCTATGCCAAGGACTATGGCATCTGTATTTTGGCCGCTGCCCCCTTTTTGACTGCCAGCTGCGTTTTAAATAATGTACTGCGTTATGAGGGTAAGGCCTCTTTGGCCATGGTGGGACTGACCTCCGGAGCTGTTTTGAATATCATAGGGGATCCCATCTTTATTTTTTACTTCCGTCTGGGAACCTTGGGGGCGGGGATTTCCACCGCCCTGTCCCAGGCGGCGGGCTTTTTTATTTTATTGTGGATGTTTGGGGGAACCAGGACGGTGACCAAAATCAAACTCGGGGCCGTCTCTCTAACCCGTAAAAATATCCGGGATATTCTTGGGGCAGGATTTCCCAGTCTGCTGCGTTCCGGCCTCTCCAGTATTTCCGGTATGGCCCTTAACTCCATGGCCCGTCTCTGGGGAGACGCAGCCATTGCGGCCATGAGCATTGTTACCAGAACCGCCATGCTGATGTTTTCTGTGGCCTTGGGAATCGGTCAGGGCTTTCAGCCTGTTTGTGCCTTTAACTTTGGAGCAGGGCTTTACCGCCGGGTTAAACAGGGATTTTATTTTACCGTTCTTGGGGGCACCCTGGTTTTGGGATTTCTTGGGAGCATCTGTTTTTTGTTTGCACCCTGGGTGGTGGGGGTCTTTCGGGATGATGCCACAGTGGTGGAGATTGGCAGCTTTGCTTTGAAAGCCCAGTGTCTGGTGATGGTATTTCAGCCCTGGGTACTGGCTGCCAGTATGCTGTTTCAAAGCACGGGAAAAAACAAGGCAGCAACCTTTATGGCTTCTTTGCGCAGCGGCCTGTGTTTTTTACCCTTGATTTTAACCCTGCCCCTGTTTTTGAAGATCCGGGGCATTCAGATTTCCCAGCCTTTGGCCGATGTTCTGTCCATGGGGGTATCCATACCGCCAGTGCTAAAGTTTTTTCAAGTTTTGGAGAGTAAAGAATGAAAAATATCCGTTCTTTTTTTTCTGTTTTACGTTTTAATGCTGCAACGGCGGTGCAGTTTGAGCTTTTGTATCATGTATTAACCACAGCGTTTTTTCTTCCCGCCCTATGGTGGATTTTTCGCCGGGTTATGGTTTGGAGCGGCTACCGCTATATCACACTGGATAATGTATTTGCCTTTGCCCGTCATCCCGGAGTTGTGGTCTATATGATTTTTGCAGTGCTTTTAATAGGGATTCTGGCCCTTTTTGAAGTGTCCCCTTTGGTGGTGATTTCGGAATGCTCCTATAAAAAAATCCACATTGATGTGTGGTCTGCCATGGATACGGGATTTTCCTATGCGAAGAAGCTTTATCTTCCCAGGAATATTCTTTTTTTGGTGCTGCTGCTGCTGTTTTTGCCTTTGATTAATTTTGCCACGGCCTCCGGCGTGGTTTCTACCGTAGCCATTCCAGATTTTATCAGTGATTATATTGCAGAGCATACCCCTTTTTTTGTGGCTGCTTTGGCAGTGACAGTGCTTTTACATATTGTGCTGGTGAACTGGATTTTTTGCTTTCATTTCTTTGTGCTGGAGGATCGGGGATTTATCCAGTCCTTGAAAAAAAGCCATCAGTTGATGCGGGGATTCAGGCTGAAGATTTTATTTGGAATTTTTCTTTTTCAGCTGGCACTGAGTATTTTGTATCTGCTTTTGATTGTGGTGGGGCTTCCTTTGGTGCTGTCCATTGGAAAAATCAGCACTTTGAAGGGACTGGCCTTTGCTGTGGGCTATACTCTGATGGCGGTACTGCTGTTTTTGGTCAATATTCTTGGGACTCCCGGGGTGTATGCTATTTTGACCACCTGTTTTCATGCAGCCAAGGAAAAACACAAAAGGGCGGAACGCTTGTTTTTCCCCAAAAAAATCAGCAGTAAGTTTGCAGTCTGGATCCAGAATTACAATAAGCTGGTGAAGGGGCTGTTTGCCGCTGCCTTGGCTTCCTGCTTTATTTTTTCCTTTATGTTTACCACGGGTATGATTAATCCGAATATTGAATATCTGAGGCAAACGGAAATTACCGCCCATAGAGGCGCTTCCCGGTATTATCCGGAAAATACCATGGCGGCTTTTCGAGGGGCCAAGGAGCTGGGGGCAGACTGGATTGAGCTGGATGTACAGCAAAGCAAAGATGGAAAAATTTATGTGATGCATGATTCCAATTTTAAAAGGACCTGCGGGGTGGATGCCAATTCCTGGGAAACAGAGTATGAGGAGATTGCCGCCTTTGATGCAGGCAGCTTTTTTTCCCGGGAATTTGCAGGGGAAAAGGTGCCTCTTTTGGAAGAGGTGATTGTTTATGCCAAAGAAAATATGATCCGTTTAAACATTGAGTTAAAGCCCACAGGCCATGAGAAGAATTTTGAAAAGGCGGTGGTGGATCTGGTCAAAGCCAATGATTTTACAGACCGGTGTGTTCTCAGTTCCTTGAATTACTCCACTTTGGAGCGGATCAAGGCATATGATCCCGACATGCCCACATTGTATGTTATGGCCCTGGCCTATGGGGACATCACCCAGTTCCAGGCGGCGGATCACTTCAGTGTGGAGGCCACCAGTGTAAACAAAGGGCTGATTCGAAGGGCCCATAACCGGGGCAGCGAGATGTTTGTATGGACTGTAAACTCCGAGGACATTATGGAGCGGATGCTTGACTTGAATGTGGACAATCTGATTACCGATGATATTCCCACTGCCCAGACCTTAATTGAAGCCAATAAAACCAGTGATATTTTAAGCGAGTATATTAAGTTTTTGAATAAGATATTCTAGGAAAATAACAGGTATTCGCAATCCGGGCCTGCGGCCCTACCCTGTTGTCCCGCCCGATGGAAAAGTATCTGCGCATGCAAGCATGCTTGTTGCACACATTCATTTGTATAAGTCCACGCAGCACTCCGCTGCAGAGCAGCTTGCGTGCTGCTAACAGGTATTCGCATTTTCGTGCC
>CALISX010000045.1 GCA_938041725.1 uncultured Lachnoanaerobaculum sp. | reverse complement strand
TGGGAGCCGGAGTGGTTTGCTCTCTTGTAGGACTCGCAGTGAGTTCCTCCCTGGTACTGGGCGCCGTAGGCCCAATCAGCTTTGGAATCCGCTCCTCCTCCGGATAATAAAATATAGCTCCCGCCTTTGCCACACAGCGGTAGCGCCTGCGGATACCGTACTCTGTATAGGTAGGTTCCCGGATCACCTCCCAGGGGGTATACCACACCTTTTCCTCCGGATTATTGGGATTGGAGGGAATTGCGGTGGAAGAAGTAGCGGTGGTAGGCATGTCGCTCCCCGTATTCTCCTCCGATGTATTAGAAGGGTCTTGCGTTGACTGGGGAAGTATTGCGACACGGGTAACCTGGGCCTGCACCTGGGGATTCAGATGCAATCCCAACACCACACCAGCCACAGTCCCCGCCGACAATGCCGTATTAAAAGCCCATTTTCTTACACTCATTATAACTCCTTATCACCCTACGGCCTGTGTTTTCATGGCTTCCCTCAAGGCTGCCGAATACTTCCTGCCTATGGGTATTTTTACGTTGTCTATCAAAGTCAGTTCATCATAGGAAAAATCCTTGATATGGGGAATGGAAACCAAAAAAGAACGATGCACCCGCATAAATCCCTTGGGAAAAAGCAGATTTTCCAGCTTTCCAATGGTGGAAAGGAACTCAAAGCTTTGGTTGCCATAATATACGGTTATGATTTTGCCTCTAACTTCAAAATACTTAATATCTGTAACCGCCACATTCCGGTATTCTCCCACCCCGGTAAAAAGCATATACTCCTTGCTTTTTTCACTGGCAGTGGAAAACACCTCTTTTAATACACGATAAATTTTTTCTAAGGGGGTCTCTCCCTTCACGATATAATTAAAGGCCCGTACATCAAAGGCCCCCAGCATATGCTCCTTGGATACGGTGGTGAAAACAATCTCCCCCACATATCCCTTTTTCCTAAGCCTGGCAGCAGCCTCCATGCCATTTAGCCCCGGCATATTAATATCGATAAGAAGCACATCAATAAATTTCAGTTTATCCTCCAATTGAAACAGCATTTGATCGGCGCTTTCATAGGACTCCAGTTCAATCTGAAAATCCCCGGCCTCATCTACTTTTTTTACCATATCTTGGAGCTTACTTAGTTCGACAGAATTATCATCACAAAGAATCACTCTCATAAATTATCCTACTCGCTGTTGCTTTCCTTACGCTTGTATCTTTCCAGAAAAGCATTTACACGATTCGTAGGCGTCAGCAAACCGCTGATGGTGGAATCGTGGTTTAAATTATCTATAATCAGAGCAACATATTTGCTCATCTCAACATTGTGGTAATACGGTCTGCTTAGAAGTCCCGGAGGCTGATATACCAGATTCGTGGTAAACAACCCGTCAATAATTCCCTTTTCAAAGTACTCATCAAACTTTGCCAGACCATTGGTGAAAAGCCCGAAGGTGGCACAGACAAGCACCCGTCTGGCCCTTCTTTTTTTCAGCTCCTTTGCCACCTCCTGCACCGTTTCCCCGGAGGAAATCATATCGTCAATGATCACCAGATCCTTGCCTTCCACCTCTCCCCCCAGATATTCATGGGCAATGATGGGATTCTTCCCGTTCACCTGGCGGGTATAATCCTTTCTTTTATAGAACATGCCTACATCCAGACCAAACATATTGGCAAAATAAATCGCCCGGTTCATGCCTCCCTCATCAGGAGATACCACCATCATATGTCCGGCATCCACCTGTATGTCGTCAAAGGCATTGAGAAGGCTCTTGGTATACTGATAAATAGGCTGCACCGTTTCAAACCCCTTTAAGGGAATGGCGTTTTGCACTCTGGGGTCATGGGCATCAAAGGTAATGATGTTTTCCACTCCCATATGGGTCAGTTCCTGGAGAGCCATGGCACAGTCCAAAGACTCTCTGCCCTTTTTTTTGTACTGCCTGCTTTCATACAGGAAGGGCATGATCACATTGATCCTTCTGGCCTTTCCTGCCATGGCGGCAATAATCCGTTTTAAATCCTGGAAATGGTCATCCGGGGACATATGATTGGTTTTCCCTGCCAGGGAATAGGTCAGGGAATAGTTGCACACATCCACCATTAAATAAAGATCATCCCCCCGCTCCGACTCCTCAATGGTTCCCTTGGCTTCCCCGGAGCCAAACCGGGAAATACTGGACTTTATGATATAGGATTCCCTTTGATACTCTGAAAAGGCCAGCGTAGACTTATGCTCGCTTTCCCTTTCTCTGCGCCACTCCACCAAAAATGCGTCCACCTTTTTGGCAAATTCCTCCATGCTACGCAGGGGAACCAAACCCAAGGGGCCTACAGGAATGG
>CALISX010000044.1 GCA_938041725.1 uncultured Lachnoanaerobaculum sp. | reverse complement strand
GCCTGCATTGACTGCGGATCCTGTGCTGCCGTATGTCCCACAGAAGCAATTCACAACTAAAGCGTTTTTGCCCGGTCTGTAAACCCCCTCTCTTCGCTCAAAGAGAGGGGGTTATTTTTATCTTTCAATATTTACAAATTTCGTAATATCCGGCTTCCAAAGGAGGGTAACGGTTCCAATGGGGCCGTTTCTTTGTTTGGCAATGATCACCTCTGCTTCATTGGGATGCTCTGTTTCTTTGTTGTAATAGTCATCCCTGTATAAAAACATCACAATGTCCGCATCCTGCTCAATGGCTCCGGATTCCCTAAGATCTGAAAGCATGGGCCTGTGATCCGGCCTTTGCTCCGGTGCCCTGGAAAGCTGGGAAAGAGCAATTACCGGGGCATCCATCTCCCTGGCCAAAGCCTTTAAGCTTCTGGAAATGTCCGAGATCTCCTGCTGGCGGCTTTCTATTCCCTTTCTTTTGCTGGTCATCAGCTGAAGATAGTCAATGATGACCACACTTCTTCCCCTTTCCAGCTTTAATTTACGGCATTTGCTCCGCAGCTCTGTTACGGAGATACCCGGGGTATCATCAATCACCAGCTTGGCATCCCCCACGGATACCACACCGGAAACCAGGGTTTCCCAGTCGCTGTCCTTTAAATCTCCTGTACGAAGGCTTTGGGAATTGATCCCTGTTTCCATACTGATCAGACGGTTCACCAACTGCTCCTTGCTCATTTCCAGGGAAAAAAAGATACAGGTAATCTGCTTGCGCAGGGCAATATGCTGCACCAGATTCAACACAAAGGCCGTCTTGCCCATGGAAGGTCTGGCTGCAATCAGCACCAGATCCGAGGGCTGCAGCCCGCTGGTTTTATAGTCCAAATCAATAAATCCTGTGGGAATCCCTGTAACTGTTTCCTTGGTTCTGCTGGCCCTTTCAATTTTATCCAAAACACTTAAAGCCACCTGATCAATGGGAACAAATTCTTTGCTGCCCCTGCCCTCTAAAAGCTTGAAAATCCGGGATTCTGTATCCGCCAGAATATCCTCCAGGGGTTCCCGGCCCAGATAACAGCTCCCTGCAATCTCCTCATTGATCTTAATCAGCTTTCGCAGTACGGATTTTTCATAAACAATCCTGGCATAGTTTTTTACATTCACTGAAGTGGCCACACTGTCCAAAAAGCCCCGCATAAACTCCATCTCCAGCATCTGGGGCGGAACATCCTTTTCTCTGAGCTTTTCCTGGATCAGCACCAAGTCATTGGGTTTTGCCTCATTATAAAGCTCCATCATGACTTCAAACAATATACCATTGGCTGTATCATAGAAGTCCTCCTTGGTAATGATTTCCATGACAGAGCCCAGAGCCTCCTGGTCCATAAGCATGGAACCAATCACTGCCCGCTCCGCCTCCTGACTATGGGGCTGCACCTTTTTGATCAGGGATTCTTCCATATTATTCTTCTACAACCTTTACTTTCAAAACCGCAGTTACATCCCGGTGAAGCTTCATTTTAACCTCATGGACTCCAAAGCTTTTAATGGGCTCAGCAATCACCAGCTTCTTTTTGTCAATATCTAAATTTAATTGTGCCTTCACTGCCTTTTCAATCTCTGAGGAGGAAACAGAGCCAAAGGTCTTCCCCTCCTTTCCAGAACGAATGGAAACACTGACCTCCGCATTTTCTAGTTTTCCTGCCAGCTCCTGTGCCGCCTCCAGGCGCTCCTTTTCCTTTTTTTCTTCATTGGCCTTTTGAAGCTTCAGGGTATTCATATTGGCAGCATTGGCCGGAGCTCCCTTTTTCTTAGGCAGCAGGAAATTTCTGGCATATCCCTCGCTGACCTCCACAATCTCTCCCTTTTTCCCAAGGGACTTTACATCTTCCAGTAAA
>CALISX010000043.1 GCA_938041725.1 uncultured Lachnoanaerobaculum sp. | reverse complement strand
GTTTGATTTTGCGCTCCTCCCCCACAGGCTCCCAAAAGAGCCGCAGCGGATAAGCAGGCTGCACTTACTTTTAAAATTTTTTTAAAATACATCTTTTTTCCTCCATCCAATGTTTATGTAACAGTCTCTGCCTTTTGGGCAGGACAAGATACCTATGGAAAATAAAACCCGGATTTAAATGCCCGGGAGGCAAAGGCCTTTTCATACTCTCTTAAGGGATACAGATCCAAAGGGGGAAAGGAAATCAACCCCTTTTCCAAAAGCTTGAGAGCCGGTGGGAAGGGACCGCAGCGGCTGCCCAAAATCTGTATCTCCCGCACCACAACCTCGCTCATATCCACCTGAGCCTTCCCGGCATAGGTGCTTTTTATAATGAGCCGCCCCTGGCTTCTGGTAAGGGACAGGGCTGTTTCCAGTCCCCCCTGGGATCCGGTGGCTTCAATCACCGTTTCATAGCTTCCCTCCGGGGTCAGGGAGGAAAGCCCAAAGGGGGCAAAGGCTTCCAGCTTTTCCCCATGATGTCCGAAAATATGCAGTTCTATGCCGTACAGCGCCAGCACCTGGGCAATCATAAAGGCCAGTCTGCCATCCCCCACCAAAGCAACGGCTTCATCCGGAGGCAGATGGTATTGTCTGGGGATATCCAAGGCCGCTGCCAGGGGCTCTGTAAAAACCGCCTGGGCATTGGAAAGCCCCTCGGGCACCACATGGAGGCTGGCATTGGGAATGGCAGCATACCCGGCAAAAATCCCGTTGCGATGATGAATGCCCAATACCCTGCGGCTGATGCAGTGCTTTTCTCTGCCGGTTTTGCAGTACACACATTCCCCGCAGCCGGTATTCAGCTCTGCCACCACCCTCTTTCCCAGGAGACCTTCCTCCTCAGACTCCTCCACCATTCCCACAAATTCATGGCCCAGCACCCCCTTAAAATCTGGCCGGTAACCCTTTAAAATCTCCCGGTCTGTATTGCAAATGGCTGCCAGCAAAACCCGCACCAGGCTCTCCCCGGGTTCAGGCACCGGCTTCGGATACTCCTCATGGTACTGCAGTATTCCATCAAATACCAAGGCTTCCATTACAATACAGCTCCCATGGCTTCAATGCTTTTTTCCACCAGAGCTTTAAATTCCCCTGCCACCCGGGAAGTGGTTTCCTCCACCTCCTGGGAGCTGAGCTCCTGGGGATTCATACCGGCGGCCATATTGGAGATGCAGGAAATGCCGCAGACCCTAAGACCGCAGTGTCTGGCAGCCACCGCCTCGCAGGCGGTGCTCATACCCACCGCATCTCCCCCCAGAATCCGGCACATCGCCACCTCTGCCGGGGTTTCAAAGGCAGGGCCGGTGAGCTGGACGTACACACCCTTTTTCAATCCTATCCCAAGGGCTGCGGCCTGCTTTTCAATGATTCCCGCCAGCTCCAGATCATAGATCCGGCTCATATCCGGAAAACGCACCCCCAATTCCTCTATATTTTTCCCAACCAAGGGGGAGGGCACAAAGCTTGCAATCTGGTCTTGGATCAGCATAAAATCCCCCGGGGAAAACTCCGGGTTGACCCCTCCGGCTGCATTGGTTAAAAACAGGGCCTTGGCTCCCAGCATACGAGCCAGGCGCACAGGCAAAACCACATCCCCGATCTCATACCCCTCATAAAAGTGCACCCGGCCCTGCATAATCACCACAGGCACCTCTCCCAAATGTCCAAAAATAAAACGTCCCTCATGCCCCGGGGCCGTGGACCGGGGAAAGCCCTCGATATCTGCATAGGGAATGATGCATTCCGCCTTCAGATTCCTGGCAAAATCACCCAGCCCGGATCCCAGGATCAGCAAAAGCTTCGGCACAAAATCTGTTTTTTGCCGGACCTGGGAAACACAATGTTTTAATTTCTCATAGGTATCCATACACACCTCCCAAAGATTGTCTTCAGTATAGCATATGTGTGTCCTCCTGGGATAGCCCCGGAGAAAAAAAGCTGCCCCTGGGTCTGAAAGACCAAAGGGCAGCCAAAAACAGCCTGTATCAGCATTCCCGAAAAGCCCGGAAATACCGAATATTTGTCATGTCCCGGCGGATTTTCTACCTGGTTTGTACTACGCCGTTCACGGTCCATTCCCCATTGGCATTGACAGTATAGCCGTCGGGGGTGGTGGTATTTTCATATAAATGCCCAAAGTTTTGTCCTGCCACAGGCTCCAGGTAATAGCAC
>CALISX010000042.1 GCA_938041725.1 uncultured Lachnoanaerobaculum sp. | reverse complement strand
GCGCTTAAAAAGAGGGAAGGCGTAGAAGTGATAATTGCAGAACCACATAAGGATAGGACAGTATCAGTTAACGGCCCTGCAATCATCCTGGTAGTAACTGACTGACCTATGTTGCTGTATGGGGAGTGACCCTTTATGCAAGCAACAAAATAGGAGGAATGAATGGAAAATTTTGTAAATTTTTTTGAGGGAAAAGACAAAGAGATTGCGGCTGAAATCAAAGATTTGGCCAGGCGGGTGAATAAGGAAATGGCAAACATTGCCAGGTACCACCACGCAAGTAAATTTGGCGTCGTAGCAATATTTTTCGCTGCTCTGGCAGAGGATGGAAATACAAAGATGGAGAGCGAGGTATGAAAATATGGCTTTTTGCCCAATCACCGTAGATAAGGAAGGGAATGCATACCTGGATGGGAAAAAGATTTTAAACGCCGTTGATCTGGTCTATGAAAAGACCAAGGACGGAATCAGCGAGATTCACTTGGTTTTTGTGGGATCCCCGGACTTCCAGGGGCTGGATCTGGAGGATGGTCCGCAAAGATACAGATACTACTGTACACAGCGACCACCCGCACCCGGAGCTATCCCAAAGCCTGAGAGAGGGGAGATTTTAGAAATCAAAGACTTTAATCACCGCTATTTTGTAGCCGGTGAGGACATCATGGCCTGGGGCTATGTAGAGTATAGCAGACCACTTACTGAAAAAACAGTGGAAGCATATGAATTAAGAAGGGAGAAAAATCATGAAAATTAGTATTGAAGTAAATAGTTTCGAGGAGCTGCAGGAACTGGCCATGCGTGTAATCGGGTCGCAGGTCGAAAGACCGCAGACAGCTACACCGGAACCCACTACAGCACAGGTCGCAGCACCGGAACCTGCAGCCGCTCCTGCGCAGATGCCTACATACACCGTAGATCAGATCGCAGTCGGAGCAATCCAGTTAAAAGATGCGGGGAGGCTTGGGGAGTTTCAGCAGCTTTTAGCCAGATTCGGAGTGGCAGCACTCACCCAACTTCAGCCCGCGCAGCTTCCTGAAATCGCTGCAGAGCTGCAGAAAATGGGGGTAAAACTATAATGGCGGCCCATGCGGTTTTAAGTGCTTCTGGGGCGCACAGATGGCTTGAGTGCACCCCCAGTGCAAGACTTGAAGAAAACTTTGAAGACAAGCCGTCAATCAGCGCAAGGGAAGGGACGCTTGCACATGCGATAGCAGAAGCGAAGATAAAAAACATGTTCATAGAGCCCTTGCCGAAAAGATCTTTCAACAAGATACTTAAGGGCTTTACAGAGCAGGAGTTGTACCAGAAAGAAATGAATACCCTTACCGATGAGTACACAGAATACATAAGAGAAATAATGCTTTTATACCCACAAAAACCCTATATCGCCGCTGAGGTTAAGTTAAATCTTGATAGATACATACCAGGCGGATTTGGGACTGCAGATTGCGTGATTATAGCGGTAAATGATTTACATATTGTGGATCTTAAGTACGGCAAAAGCACAGCGGTAAAGGCTAAGGATAATCCGCAATTAAAGTTATACGCCTTGGGCGTTGTAAGCGAATACGAGCTCTTTTACGACATTCAAAATGTGCACATGCATATCTTTCAACCGAGAAATGCCGACGGAGGAGGGATTTATGGCCTTAGCGTACAGGATTTAAAAGCTTGGGCAGAA